>QNBT01000326.1 GCA_003644205.1 Planctomycetota bacterium
CTCTGAGGAGGCATCGACAACCGCTTCTGTGATCCTTCAATTGAAGCCGGGCTTTAGGTTAAGCTCCTTGAGTGTTGCAGCAATAACACACCTGGTAGCAAGCAGCATCGAGGGCCTCAAGTCTGAAAATATTACGGTTGTGGACAGTCAGGGGGGGCTTCTTTCGAGCGAATCCGACCAGCCAATCGCAGCCGGAGCGGCTACTGTCCAGGATTATAAGGAGAGGGTCGAACAAACTCTGGTCAAGAAGGTGGAAAGTATGCTTTCAACCGTGTTAGGGCCCGGTCGGGCGGTGGTAAGGATCAGTGCAGAGGTAGATATGACAAGCCTCAATGTTGTAACAGAAAAGTATGATCCAACCGGAAAAGTACCATCCAAGGAGGAAATCACGTCGAACTCTGAGACCGAACCGAGCAAAGCGGCCCCGGAAGGAGGGGGCGTTATTCCCGGTGGAGTGAAAAAAGATGAAACAGTTTTGACCGAGTATGTAAACGGTAAGACCGTAGAGCAGCGGGTCGATCTTCCCGGGCAGATAAAATCTTTATCGGTAGCGGCCTTTGTTGACCTGACTCCAGATGTCAAGAGTGCGGAGGGCGGGGAAAATCCGGAGACGCCGGAGAGTACTGAGCCGATAATGGCAATTGCCGATGTGGAAGAGGTAATAAGAAATGCACTTGGCCTTAAACAGACCGATACAATTAAAGTGGTTCCGGCGAAATTTCACCGTCCGGTTGCAGTTCTTGAACCCGAAGAAGGCGCCGGCGGCCTCGATTATATAGCAATTGCGCGCCACGGGTCTTTAGGGGTTATGGCAGTGTGCGCACTGCTTGTATTTAAGATATTGGGCGGCGCAAAGAAGAAAACCGAGACAGAGGCCGGCACAGGTGAGAATATGATTGGTGCCGGAGGGGCTGCGGGCCTTCTGCCGCCGGGAGCGGAAAGCGCAGAACCATTGGCTTTGCGTCGTCAGATAGCCGGCGCCCTCAGGAGAAATCCGCAACAGGTTAAACAAATATTTGCCGGCTGGATTCAAGAGGAAGGGGGTTAAGTAAGTGGTGCTGACGGGTAAACAGAAAGCGGCGCTTCTGCTGCTGAGCCTGGATGTGGCGACTGCTTCGGAGTTAGTCAAAGGTCTCGATCACGAGCTTGTTCAGGAGTTGGCATTGGAGGCGGCATATCTGGATGCCGCGGGTTATCGCAACAGCAGCCAGAGCGTTGAACTGGCGAAGCAGTTTTGTCTTTCCCTGCAAAGAAAGCCTGAATTTGAGCTAAAGAACTTTTTGAAAGAGATGCTCAAAAGCACGGTCGGTGAACAAAAGGCAGACCAGATACAGAGGCAAATCGGACAGTTGCTGCAGAAGCGCGACCCCTTTATACCCATCCGGTCGGTGGACACCAACACACTCGCTACAGTTCTGGAGAAAGAGCACCCTCAGGCGGCGGCGGTAGTATTATCGGAGATGCCCACAAAGAAAAGTTCTGAGATATTAAGTCGGTTCCATATGACTATCCAGGTAACCGTTGTCCAGAGAATGGTAACCTGCGAGAGCATGAATCCGGAGGCCAAAGGGCGGATAGCCCAGATGGTTTGTAAACGTCTTGAATCAGTTGCTTCTACACGCCAAATCACTTCCGGAGCCCAGCCCGAACAATCTCTGAGGAAGGTGGCCGTTATCCTTCGCAGCCTTAGTAAAGAGCCTCGAGACGGCCTGCTCAATGCCATAAAAGAAAAAGACGACCAGGCCGGCCAAAAGGTATCTGAGCTGATGATAGTCTGGGAGGATATTCCCCAGGTGGCAGACAGGTCGCTTCAGGAGGCTCTGCGTGGTATTGAGCCGCAGAAATTAGCCCTGGCATTGATTAAGGCAGATGAAGCCATCAGTTCAAAGATTAAGTCCAATATATCCGAGCGTGCGGTCGCGGCCATCGAGGAGGAAACATCACTTATGTCGGCTCCCAAGGCCGAAGACATCGACTCTGCCAGGGATGAGATCGTGCAGGTGCTGCGCGATATAAATGAAAAGGGCGAACTTTTATTTGAAGAAGAATGACGCGATGGAACAGTTGCCCTCTCTTAAAATTGCCGGTCCCGTACAAAAGGTAGAAGTTTTGGGAGACCGGCATAATGAAATCAGCAATGAGCACAATAGTAACAGACAGAACTTAGAAGCGGAGCCTGTAGGAACACAACAAGCTGGTCTTAATCCGAATTCGGGAGACCAGAAGTCAGAAATTTCCCGGCTTTGTCAGACCTTAAATGGTTTAGTCGTCAGGCTCAATCAGTTTTATGACGGATTATTCACCAGACATAAAGAAGCTATAGCAAAGCTTTCAGTCGAAATTGCCCGAAAAGTATTGGTTCAAAAGGTCCAGGACGGAGATTACCGAATAGAGGAGATTGTGAAAGAAGCGATTACAAACGCCGGCTCACATAAAGATATAGTAGTGCATTTGAATCCGAAGGATTTCGAGGAATACCAAAAACTGCAAAAAGAGGCTGATTCGAGCGCTCTTGAGGGTCTTGAGCTTGTCCCGGATTCGAGCATCGGCGCCGCACAATGCCGCATCGAGAGTCCGAAAGGGACTATTGAATCATTAATTGAGCAGCATCTTGAACGGATTGGTAAGGCGCTTGAAAATGCGGAGTAACCGATGACGGTAAGTAAGATTGAAGATCCTCTGATTGACTTTGACAAGTTTCATTCCGCTTTGGATGAGGTGAATCTGATGGAGTGTCAGGGGTCTGTGGTAAGAGTTTCAGGTCTTAAAGTTGAATCAACGGGGCTGAAAGTCGGCTTAGGTGAGCTTTGCGGCATCGATATTCGAGACGGCAGACGTGTGTTGGCCGAAGTGGTCGGTTTTCATGATGACAATCTTATTCTGCTGCCTTTAGAGCATATAGAAGGAATATCACCGGCCGACAGGGTAACAGCTCGAACTACTCCGCGATATATTACTGTTGGTGAGGACTTATTGGGAAGGGTGCTAAATGGATTGGGCGAGCCGATAGACAATAAAGGACCCTTGAGAGGGACGGAGAAAAAAGCATTTGATGCAAAAAGTCCTCCGCCTTTGAGTAGAGAAAAAATAACCCGGCCCCTGGCTCTCGGCATCAGGTCGATAGACGGACTTTTAACGTGTGGGCGCGGGCAGCGCGTGGGCATTTTCTCGGGCAGCGGAGTGGGAAAGAGCGTGCTCCTTGGAGATATTGCCAACTCAAGTGAAGCTGATGTAAATATTGTTGCATTGATAGGAGAACGTGGACGCGAGGTACGGGAATTTCTTGAAGAGAATCTTGGTGCCCGGGGCCTTGCTCGCAGTGTGGTTATAGTTGCCGCATCGGATTCACCTCCGATTCAGCGTGTGAAGGCGGCCTTCGTGGCTGTAACAGTGGCGGAGTATTTCAGGGACGAAGGTAAAAATGTATTGTTTATGATGGATTCTCTTACGCGATTTGCCCAGGCGCAGCGC
>QNBT01000327.1 GCA_003644205.1 Planctomycetota bacterium
ATACGGCAGAACGGCTCCGGGAGCCTCTCGGAGCCGTTTTCTTACCTGCTGTTAGCCCTAACGCGATAAACGCTTTTTCCCCGATAGTATTTCATCCCCAAACTTTGGGACGATTCCAAAAAATTTCCCTTGCAACTTCGGAAAATACATTGATAATTATCCCATGAGCACGAGTAGGTGGGTTGTTATGGCGTTCTTCCATGTACGCAAAGGGCACCCGCAAAATTTGAGCCGACTTTTTAACGGAGCTATCATTAAGAATGAAAATCAGCAAATCGGCAGAATATGCTCTCATAGCAGCAGGTTATATAGCAGACAATCATCAAGATGGTGCCATCTTGGCTACGAAAATCTCAAATGAATATGGCGTTTCCGTGGGGTATCTGCTTAAAATTTTGCAGCAATTGGTTAGAGCCGGTGTATTAAGAAGCAAAAGGGGACCTCGGGGCGGCTTTGCCCTGGCTCGACCGCCTGAACATATAACCCTGCTACAACTCATAGAGGCGCTTGACGGACCTTTGACGGGCGATCTGAGCTTGTCGGAGCTGACCGGGGGTGCGCCTTTTAGTGTTAAGATGGAAGCGGTCTGCAGAAAAGCGACCGAGGACGTAAGAGATGTTTTAGGCAGCACTGTGCTGTCAGATTTTATCGGGACATAATCACCCGCATCCTCAGAAGAGATGGAGATTAGAGAATTTCAAGAGCTGATCCGGCACAAGTACGAGAAGCGCGATCGCGAGCGTGGCACAGCCGCTACGTTCTTATGGTTTATTGAAGAGGTGGGTGAACTTGCAACGGCATTAGGGGCCAACGACAAAGCTAAGGCCGAAGAATTTGCCGACGTATTCGCCTGGCTTTGCACACTTGCCAATATCAATGACGTTGACCTTCAAGAGGCCTGCCGCAAATACACCAGCGGCGATATTTCAGGATTTAAATAGAGGGGGCTGCGAGCATAGGTAGGGTGCGATTTATCGCACCAATTCTACTTTAATCGGCAGGCTATGCGTCCGGCTGAGGTTGAACGGCTGTGTTCTTGCCCGCAGCGGCCACTGCACGGTAGAAGCACCAGCCCAATCCACCGATTATCAACAACAGCATCACTCCTAAGATCAGATACGAGGTGGCGCTAAGATGCTCGGGGGCCGGATGGATGGCTTGTCCCGTTGTGGCTTTTTGTGTAACAGTGATAAGCGTAACAGCTATAAATGCGCTTATATCAAGTGTGGCGATGATACCGGCCCATCTGGCCGGCCATGAAGGAAAGGAATAGTCGCCGGTATGTTTGTCTATGATGTAATTGCTCGTTATGATTGCCATTAGGGCTATCGGAAGTGACTGGAAAAGAAAGTAACTTCTGAATTTATCCGAGATACCGGGTTTGAGCACAAGGACGGCCAGCATCACAGCGGAGGCTATCGCCAGACAAAACGCTGCAAGGCCGCCGAATCGCCCCCCGCAAAGATTTGAATTCTTTACGTCGGGACGTGGGGGGTATTGGCCGGCTCTTAACGGACTCTTTATCAGGCTGATGCCTATTGCAAGGATGGGAGCGGCTGCTACAATCGTCAATCCCACACAATCTGCCAATATCCAGTTGCCTTCGGTATCGAGTAGAAAACCTCCGGTTTGATTCAAGTCTTCAAAAAGGCTCCAGAAAAAAATGGTCCCCAGAACGATGGGGATGACTACTCGAATGGCATAATTCCACCACCTGCCCAACGTCCAATCGCTTCTTTCATTGGCATGGGTCCTGAGAGTGTCTATCCGCCAAAGCCAGCCCAATACGATACACTCGGCGAGTCCAAGGAACGCAATCCCCCAGGTTCCGTCAATGAAATTGCCCACGACCTCCAGCCAGTTAAGCCCTCCTTTGGTAATAAACACAAGCCCTGCCGCAATGCCGAGCACACTCATAATCGGCAGCACGACATTTCGTTTCCAGCCGGTTTTATCAACTACCGCCGCCAGTACGGACTCTGTAATGGAAAACCCCGAGTCAATACCCAGGGTAACAAGGGTGAAGAAGAAAACAAAACTCCACCACGCAGAATACGGCAACTGTGCAAGAGCGTATGGAAATACGATAAATGCCAGGCCTGCACCGCCTCTGACGACCTCGTTAACCGCAACCCCCCTGCCCGCCTGTGCCGTAACAAAGGCCATTCCACCTAATGTAGAAAAAATCGCTAATCCCGCCACAAAGCTTGTTCCAAAGTCCGCCAGACATATAACCGCTGCGTTGTTGTTAAGGTCGCTTTTTCTGTGCAGGAAACTTGCGTATGTTATCATCACGCCGCCGAAAGCCAGACTCAGCGAAAAGAACGCCTGGCCGAATGCAAAACGCCAGGTCGTTGCCTTTGCTAATTCCGGCCACGAAGGATTGAGATAATAAGCAAGCCCACCGATACTGCCGGGCAGTGTCAGGCCGCGTACCGTAAGAATCAACAGCATCAGCCACGGCAAAGGAACGGTTAGCCACACAATCTTGCCGACAAGTTTAACACCCCTGCATATGCAAAGGTACATTACCAGCCATGTGACAAGCAGCGGCCAAAATATATTCCACCGAATCGAACCAAGCGCTGTACCGGGCGTATGGCCGAGATATGTGTTGAGAAAAAATTCTTCCGCTTTTTTAACGCCTTCAACTCCCTCGGCGGCCCAGGGCAGCTCGCCACCGGCTAAAATACCTTTGAAGCTGAACCATAAAAAGCTAAAGCAGTACGCTAACACCACCGCATAGAACGAGATAATGACAAAGCCCAAGATAGTGCTCCACCAGCCTACGAACTCGAATCTTTTGTGCCCGTGCGCGAAGGCATCAGGGGCTGCACGCTGCGTGAAGTGGCCCAGGCTGAATTCCATAATGAGCATCGGCAGCCCGACCACAAATACTGCGATTATGTATGGTATCAGAAATGCCCCGCCCCCGTGGCCATAAAGCTCATAAGGAAACCTCCACAGATTGCCTAATCCTACAGCAGAGCCTATAGCAGCAAGGACAAACCCCCCGCGGCTGCCCCAGTTCTCTCTCTGTTCTTCCAACATTTCCATCAAATTTACTTCCCTGCAATCGATGATGTCCTTAAGGCCGACTGATGCCCAAAAGAGCCAATGTATCGCGTTCGATTATGCCGCGGATTTGTTCTCGCGGAACCGTCGGCAGGTTGGTATCGGCCAAAAGCTTGTTGAAGCCTAAGAGTGTCTCTATGCAGTTGTCCGCTCTGGCGAGGGGGTAGCCGCTGCCGAAAAGGAGTTTATCCATAACACCGGCCTCGTGCGCACTTACGACTATATTATAAATCTGCCACACCTTTTCGGGCGAAATCGTAAGGTCGGCATAGACATTTTCATGCTTGGCCAACATGCAAATCGTCTGCGGTACGAACGGGACGCCCATGCTGCCGATGATGATTTTCAGCGAGCCGAATTTCCGCGCCACCTCATCGAGCAGGTAAGGTTGAGC
>QNBT01000328.1 GCA_003644205.1 Planctomycetota bacterium
GACGGTTTGACGGTTGGACGGTTTGATGGTTGGATGGTCTTATGTATAAGAAACTGCTGAAGGCGGTAACAAACCTTGGGTCGCCGCAAGTGCTCCTTGTTGGCGATTTTCTTCTTGATAGTTACGTCTATGGCGATGCATTGCGGATTAGCCCGGAGGCCCCGGTTCAGGTACTGAAGGTGGTGAATCGTGAATACAGTTGTGGCGGGGCAGGTTCCGTTGCGGCCGATGTAACGGCGCTGGGAGCTAAATGTGTATGTATCGGAGCCGTTGGCAAAGATGACAACGGCCGGCTTCTGAAGAAACAGTTGACCCAATTAAATGCAGATATATCGGGGATTATTACAGTGCCGGACAGACCCACAATCAGCAAGCAACGGCTGATAGGTCTGGCCCAACACCGTCATCGCCAACAGTTGTTGAGAATCGACGACGAATGCACCAAACCCTTTGACGAGGCCGACTATGATAAGATTTTGAAAATCTACACCGAAAAACTGCCGCAGGCGGACATTGTATGTGTGCAGGATTATAATAAGGCGGTAGTTTCGCCCCAATTTTGTCGTGAGCTTATCAAGCTGGCGACCAAGGTGGATAAGAGGGTTCTTGTTGACCCGCCTTTAACGGATGATTATTCGAGGTACACCGGCGCAACCCTGATTGCGCCCAACAGACGGGAGACGTCAAATGCAGTTGGCTTTGCAGTAGAGACGGTAGAAGCTGCCTCAAGGGCGGCCAAGATTATCGCAGATAAGCTAAAAGTTGAGGCGGTTGTAGTTACATTGGATAAGGACGGAGCCTTCTTACATACCAACCAGACGAGCGAGCATATGCCGACGATACCTCGCAGCGTATATGATGTTACCGGCGCAGGTGATATGGTGCTTGCGATGTTGGCGGTGAGCCTGGCTGCTGGATGCGAATATACAACGGCTGTGCAATTGGCCAATATTGCCGGCGGCATAGAGGTTGAAAAGTTCGGTGTGGAGACGGTAACGGTAGATGAGATTGTGAATGAGATTATCGCCGAGAACCGCGGTAAGGTCGGCAAGATTCATGATATAGATACGTTGGTCGATGTGTTGGCGTTTCATCGTCAGTCGAAAGAGACGATTGTATTTACCAACGGCTGTTTCGAGGTCCTGCACAGGGGTCATATCGAGTTCCTGAAATTCTGCAAGGGGCAGGGGGATGTTGTAGTGCTTGGTCTGAATAGTGATGAATCCGTCAGGCAGATAAAGAGTTCGGGGCGTCCAATCAATAATCAGCACGACCGGGCGGCGGTTCTTGCAGCGCTTGAGACGGTGGATTATATTGTGATTTTCGAGGAGCCGGACCCTCTCAAAACGATTGAAAAGGTCAAGCCAGATGTTTTGGTTAAGGGACAAGATTGGGCGGATAAGGGCGTGATAGGGCGCCGGTTCGTGGAGTCCGCAGGAGGCAAGGTGGTGCTGGCACCTTTGGTTGAGGGCAAAAGTTCGACATCGACTATCGAGAAAATGCAATTAGTACAGGACAGGCGGAGCGGGCCGAAAGACAGGAGGCAAAGAGGGCAATGAGTAACAAAGCGATATTTATGGACCGCGACGGTACTTTGATAAAAGACCCGGGCTATATCAACAATCCGGACCAGGTTAAGCTTCTGAGCGGCACCAGTGAGGCACTTAAACAGTTCAAACAGATGGGTTACAAGCGGGTGATTGTAACGAACCAGTCGGGTGTCGCCAGGGGTATAGTCAGCGAGGAGGTGCTCAAGCAGATTCATGAGCGGCTGAAGAAGCTGCTGGCACAAGAAGGAGCAGGTGTCGAGGGGATTTACTATTGTCCGTATCATCCTGATGGTGTAATTGAGAAGTACCGCAAAGAAAGCGAGAACAGAAAACCCAGTCCCGGTATGATTCTGGCAGCGGCCAAAAAGATGGACATCGACCTTGAGCGGTCGTGGGTAATCGGCAATTCGTATCGTGATATCGCCGCCGGTCAACGGGCCGGGTGTAAGACAATACTGATAAACGCGGAATTTGACCAGACCTACAGGAAACCAACAGACCCTGTTCCCGATAAGCAGGCGGTCAATATGAAAGAAGCAGTGAATATTGTGAAGATGTACGACCGCCGGAGCAGGTCGGCTGTGGAAAAAACGACATCGATATCAGAGGATGATGGGCCGAGTGAACACGAAATCAGGCAACCGGACACCGTTCCCGCAGAACAGCAGTCCCGGGTTGCCCAGGTTCGGGCGAAGGGAGGTCATGGGGAAGCGGAGGCAAGCAAAACGAATAAGCTGCTTGAGGAAATGCTCAGGCATATTAAGGAAATGCAGCGTGAAGGGATGTTCGAAGAATTCTCATTTGCAAAGGTTGTTGCCGGGATCATTCAGGCAGTTGTCCTGTTGTGTTTGTTCCTGAGCCTGGTCTTCTTAACAGACCATACCAAAAGCGCAAGTTCCGTGCACACAATGATCGGTTATGCGATAGCGCTGCAGCTTATGGTGATAGCGCTCTACATGATGCGTGACCGGAGATGATTAGGTTTCGGTTTGTATAACATGTCGAGAGGTTGTTGGGCGTGAATCGGGAAAAGATTTTGGTTTGGCTACCGTCTCCTGTCGGCGATGCCGTTCTTTGTACTCCGGCCTTGCGCGGGCTTCGTAGGAGGTTTGAGGGCGAACAGATTTATTTTCTCGCAAGCGGGACGGTGCGTCAGCTTTTGAGCCCCAACAATTTCGACAACGATTGGGTCGATACAGGTGGTGCCGGCCTGACTTCGCTTGTCCGCAAAATCAGGTTGTATGGATTTTCGCGGGCCGTGCTTTTTAAGAATTCCTTCGGCTCGGCACTTACGACTTTTTTAGCGGGTGTGCCGGAAAGAATCGGATATGCCCGTGACGGCAGGTCGCTTTTTCTCTCGCAAAGAATCTCTCCGCCCAAAAGTCCCGATGGACGCTTTGAGCCTGTCTCGATGCTTGACTATTATCTGACGATTGCCGCTAAGCTTGGCTGTGCGACTACAGATAGATTCACGGAGCTTTTAGTGGGTGAGCAAGACAGAGAGGATCTGTCGGCTAAACTTGGCGATGTGTTGTCGCATCCGTCGCCTCTGGTAGTGCTTGTGCCGGGTGGAGCCTTTGGACCGAGTAAGCGGTGGCCGGTCGGAAGGTTTGCCGCCACGGCCGATTGGCTCATCGCCAAATATGATGCTGCGGTAGTTCTTTGTGTCGCGCCCGACAAGATGGAGGCCCGGATTGCCGAGCAGATTTGCAGGCTGACTGAGCGGAAGGTTCATAGTCTGGCTGAAACGCCGCTTTCAATGGGCGAGTTGAAGGCACTTTTAGCCGAATCCGACCTGGTAATAACCAACGACACAGGCCCAAGGCACATCGCGATAGCGCTGGGGAAAAAGGTTATAACCCTGTTCGGGCCGAATAATCCTGAGTGGACCC
>QNBT01000329.1 GCA_003644205.1 Planctomycetota bacterium
GTTGCCGGGCATCGGGGGCGGTTATAAGGAACCGGAATGATTTTCGAGAAGGGCTGATAGGGATTTTGACTGACGAGAGCGGATTGGATGCTCAGTTGGCGGCGGACGCGATGCAGGTATTCAACTATCGTGAGATATCCGGCAGATTGGAGAAGCTGGTACGGTCGGGTAAAGTTGAGAGGCGAATCAGGCTGAATGTAATTTATGCGTTGAAGATTCGGCCTGATAAGGAGGCGATGAGCGAACTTATCCGACTGCTTGACGATGAGGACGTGGAAATAGCCGCCGCTGCAGAAAGTGCGCTGCAGGATTCGTTCGGTATTCCGGTCGGGACGGACAAGGAGGTGTGGGGTAAAATACTGAAGGACCTTCAGCGTAAGAGTCCAAATGAGATTCGTCGTGAAAGGCTCCTGCAGCAGGAAACGCGGATGCGCAAGCTGCAGGCCGAGCTTAATCTGTGGCAGAGCCTGTATCTTGGGAGTCTTGACAGAGAGTACGACCGGATGGATGAGACGGCTCGCGGGGCGCTTCTGTTCGAGCGGTTAGGCAGTGAGCATACGACGGTGAAGCTGTGGGCACTGGACAAGGTTTCCCGTCGCTCGGCAGGTACGGCATTGCCGGGGGAGTTCGGGGCGAGGCTAATCGGGCTGGTATCGGACGATGACAGGGATGTTCGACTGGCCACGGCGAACGTCTTGTCGAAAATGAGCGCTCTTAATCCGGCTCAGAAGCTGCTGGAACAATATGCGGTCGAAAAATATGACGACGTTCGGGTGGCGATTTTTGAGGCACTTGGTGAGGCGTGCTACTACGCATTTTCGCCTGGTTCCCAGATAGAGCTGTCTGGTGAGGTGAGAGGCGAGGTGTTGGAATTAGCGTCGCGGTATATAATCGAAAAGGATGCCTCCAAGGCCAAGAAAGGGGCGGAAGTGTTACGCAAGCTTCTGGAATTGCCGGGACTCGAGGAGGAGCAGGCAGGAAAATACCTTGCTCTTGTGGCAACGAGAGCAGAACAGGCAAAGAGTGAGGAAGGGCCTCTTCGCAGCGAGCTGTTGGGGGTAATGGCGGTATTGTGTGGTCAAGGCAGTTTTCACCGCAGCGCGGCAGCGAATCTTTTCGAGGAGGCATTTTTGGAAGGACTTAAAGACAATGACGATATTGTGCGCGCCGCTGCGGTGGCAGGCCTTACCAATATAGACGGCGCAAAGGCGCTGGCGTTGTTTAAGGAACAAGGGGTCGTTGACGACAACAGCGGCACAATCAGAGAAGCGGTGATAAAACTTGCCGGCCGGGTGGGTAAGAAAGAAGACCTTGAATGGCTGGTCGGGAAATTGAATCAAAACGGCGAGGGGCAGGTCCTTCGACCAGGCTCAGGACAGGTGGCATATCAGGCAATTTTTGAGATATTGGGGAGGGAGCAATCGGCGATAGTTGCCGAGTGGGCCCAGCGGCTGAGACAAGATGGAGTGAGCGCCGAGCGGATTCGGGCCTTGTTGGAGGTGGCGGAGAAAAAGGCTGAAGGTGAAAAGGCGGAGGATGTTCTGTGGTCGGTTAGAGAAACGTTAGTAGAAATATATTTGGAGAGCAATGATGCGGCGGGAGTGGGGCGTGTGATGGCGGCCCGTCTTGGTGAGCAGGATATAGCAGTTGAAGATGCATTTGCGGCCCGAATCGATACGTATCTTGACTCAGAGGAGGTGGGGTCGGATGCAAAAGAAATACTTATCGGGATTTTGGAGCAGATTGAGATATCCCCGGAGGCTGGAGAACGCCCGGGGTGGGCGGAACAGGTTAAGAAGTGGCGTGCCGCCAGTCAGAACCCGCAGTAAAACCGCAGGCTAAATCAAATTTTATTATCGTCCCAAAGTTTGGGTGGTGGTAATCCGGTTATTCATTTTCCAAACAACCAATTGCGTTTATTGCTTTATCAGCTACCAGCAGGATAACAGAACTATACCCTTAAGGGTATAATCGGCCCCGATTAACGGTTGACAACCGGCGTTTGGGGTTTTATTATCCATATAGAGCCTGAACGCTAAGAGCCGTAATATTCAGTGAAAGACGAGACTTACGGATTTTATTTGGGAGATGCGATTATGAAACTCATAGAATCGGATACAAATTTACAGTTGTGGCGGTTCGGGTGGCATATTCTTTTTGCGATATTGATATTAGTGGCAGTGGCGACGGGTATTGTGGGGGCTGTCGCCGCCCATGCATCGCCGGAAGGGTCCAGGCCGGCTTTGTGGTTGTGGGCAATCGGGGGGGTGAGCTTTGCCCTGGCGGTTCTGTCATGCTTTTTCGCGCTCCTTCTGCTGACGCGTGAAAACGTAATAAGTATCAAAGACAACGCAGAGAAGCTCGACAATACCGTGGAGATGGTAACGAGGAACCGCAACCTTTTAGGCCAGATAGCCCAGGGAGTGCGCCTAAGCGATGCTGCCAAGGAAATCGCCTTTCGCGACACCGACAGACTGGAATTAGCCGAGGCGATATTAGCCAAGCTGCACCAACACGACTTTGACACAACCTACGCGATGATTGATGAAATGGCTCGGCGGACGGCCTATAAGGACCTGGCCGAGCATCTGCGAAGGACGACCGATAAGTATCGCAATGCCACCGAAGAAGAACGCATTAACCAGATAATAGATCACGTTGACAAGCTGTGCGAACAGTCCCATTGGTCTCAGGCCGACGCCGTAATCGAAAGATTCATCAGGACCTTCCCCGACTCTGAAAAAGCCAAGGCTATGCCCTCGAGAGTCCAGCGGCAAAAGGCCAAACGAAAAAGAGAGCTGCTTGCGGAATGGGACAATGCCGTTAAGCGCCAGCAGACGGACCAGAGTCTGGAGATACTGAAGGAGCTGGACCAGTACCTGACGCCGACCGAGGGCCTTGCACTTCAGGAATCGGCGAGCAGCGTATTTAGAACGAAGCTGCACAATCTTGGCGTTCAGTTTTCTTTGGCTGTGTCCGAGAGACAATGGCAAACGGCGTTAAAGACCGGCCAGCAGATAGTTCGGGATTTTCCCAACAGCAGGATGGCCCACGAGATACGGGGCAAGATGGATATCCTTCATGAAAGGGCAAAAGAGACCTCAGAAAGTTAAATCCCATGTGTTCGGAGACGCTCAAAACGGCGTATTTTGAATAATTGGGTGTTGCATTTGTCGGCGAAGCGGATATAATTCCAATTATGTCATTGGGCCAAATAATCAGAACCAGGCGGCAAGAGCTTCATCTGACGTTGGATGAGGTTGCGGCGAAGACGGGCTTTTCCAAGCCGTATATATCGACTGTGGAAACGGGGAAGGTTACAAATCCGCCCAGCGACAATCTCCTGCGGAAACTGGAGACGGTTTTAGATTTCGAGGTCGGTCTTTTGCAGCATATCGCGCACGTTGAACGTATGCCGGCGGATGTGCGTCGAGATTA
>QNBT01000330.1 GCA_003644205.1 Planctomycetota bacterium
ACTGCCTGATTTATAGCCTTTCGGCGGCTTGATCTGATCCAACTCGACAAGAGCATTGTAGGCGGCCTTTTGCTCGGCATCTTTCTTGGTCATGCCCCAGGCGCTTGGAAAATGGCGCTCGCCGATGACAACGGCCGTCTCGAAACACTTGTTGTGGTCCGGCCCCTTCTCGTCGAGAAGCTCATAGTTGGGTGTAAGGTTGAACCGGCGCTGGACGTACTGCTGGAGAAAGGATTTGAAATTCTCCTGATGCTCGTCCGCATCGGCCTGGTCAATCAGCGGCCCGAACAACTTCAAAAGAAAGTCGCTAACAGCCGAAAAACCGCCGTCCAGATATATGGCCGCAACAATCGCTTCAAAGGTACCCGCGGAAATAGAGCCGGTCATCGCTCTTGTCTTGGCCATGCCTTTGCCCACCTGGATAAACTTCGTCAGGCCGAGACGGTTGGCGAGCTTCGCACAGGTCCTGCGGGCGACAAGGCGACTCTTTATCTTTGTAAGGTCGCCCTCCAGATAGTCGGGAAACCGCTCAAACAATGCCTTGCATATCACAATCGCCAGAACCGAATCACCTAAAAATTCCAGCCTCTCATTGCTGGCAAGGCGGTTATCCACTTGTGATGAATGCGCAACAGCTTCGCGCAACAGGGATGGATTTGAGAAACGATAGTCAAGCAACTGCTCAAGCTGCCGCAGGGTCTTTTCGTCCATAAAGGGAATCCCGTCTTTGCAACACCATCAAGCAGATTGCGAAAATCGCTACCGGAGCGACCTTCGAAATCGGCTTGTAAATCTCTTTTACGAATCAATTATATAATAACGAATATACCCTGTCAATGTTTTTTCGGTAATTTCCGGCCGTTGTCAGTCGCCGACAAGCTGCAAACCCGCCAAGGCAACAAATTGGTCATCTATAAATTCGAATATGTTATCCAGGCCGGTAACGGCAAACACCTCTTTCGTCCGTTTGTCCACCGTTGACAGTACCAGCCTCCGGCCGCTGTCTTCCAATGCCTTGCGCAGTTTCAGGAGCTTCGCGATGCTCGATGAGGTGATGATGTCCACCTGGGCAAAATCGATAACAACATCGCAACCGCCGGCCTCAGTTGCCATTTCTATCGCCATTTGCAATTCCTCGCCCGTCTGCGGCTCCGGAGCCAGATTGACAAGGATTATGTTGTCAGACCAATTTTGGACGCTCATAAATCTACCCCTTATACAGAATCAAAAACACTACCGTTTTTATCGACACTGTCCGCCCTCAGGTTAATCAAAATCCAACCCAAACAATCATCCCAAACCCGGACAAAACGCAAGCACAATCAAGGTGTCGAATCTACTGGCCACGCCCCCGTTCTCAGCGACACCCCACTCGACAACCAGCAAAATGACGTAAAATACCCACACAATCGCCCGGAAATTCTGTGCTCCGCCATACCGACACATGATTATCCTTGCTTTTTGACGCCGCAGTCAATATAATGAATAAGCAATCTTAAGATACATGGAAGAGGGCTTGTATGAACTCACACAGATTAGTGCAAATATGGCTTCTTTTGGTGGTCGCAGCCGTGTTTTCTCTGCCGGTCGCCGCCGGTGTCGACAAGAGCGGCTGGAAGCGAGAGGAGGTCGATTGGCGCATAACCGGCCGCGGTCGCGTAAGGGCAATTCACCGACTACCGGAAAAACGGGCGGCCAAATCAGCCCCGACTGGTATCAACGTCATTGACTCGCCTCCCTTAGATGGATTCATATCCTGGGTCGCCGTCGCCGTTACCGATGCAAGCACAGACTTTGATTTTTTTGCGTACCCCGAGGCCTACGTTACGGGTAACTTTTTGACCCTTAATCCGGAAACAGATTACGGGATAGGTATCTTCGATACCGGTGCGGCTGCCAGCATAATGGGGAACGACGTTGCTGCTACGGCGGGCATTTTTGATGCGGGGCTCGATGGGCCTGCTACCGTTGAAATTGCAGGTGTGACCGGTTCTGTTGAAGCCAAAGTAAGTTACCCGCTGGGTCTGTTCATTGACGGACTTGATGCCATCGAACCAATTAGTCCGAGCGATGCCAACGGACTGCTCGACACTTCCGGCATGGTCGGCCAGAGCAACGCCTCCATTGCTCTGGGGCAGATACCCCAACCAGGTGCGCCGGATTTGCCCACCGCTATCGGCTCACCGGTGTCGGTGTATTTTGCCGCGGACTTCCGCGTTGACCAACAAATCACCGTTACCAAAAACAGCGAAGAATTCAGCGCCCCGAAGATAACGTTTTATGAACACTCCGACCCCTGTGTGCCGAGTTATCCGAACAAAATTGCCCTTGAACTGCGACCCGGAGGCGGTGCCGTTGCTTACATGCCTGGTATCGACCCGTGCTCCTTTGAGTTCTATCCGTCGACCCCTTCCGTAATAATTGGCGACACGGCGCAAAGCCTGTTCTTTTTCCCTGAAGTGGACCTTGCAAACCGTGGAAATACTGCCTTGGCGCAGGATGAATTCATATTTGACACGGGTGCACAGCTTACCGTCATTGGGACAAGTATAGTCGCCCGCTTGCATCTGGGCGACCCTAATTTTGAAGTTGAGGTACAGGGAATCAACGGACAAAGTGTTATGGTGGATGGTTTTTACATCGACTCTATTGAAATCCCCGCTACAGGCCAATGGCTGAGCTTTACCAATGTCCCGGTCATTCATCTGGATATCGCCTCGCCCGAGGGTGGATTCATTGATGGTGTAATCGGCATGAATCTTTTCGTTGACTACAACTTTGTATTTAACGGCAACGCCTTTGAGGTGCTGGATCCCCCTTACATCGAATTCGAGCCTATACCGGAACCGATTATCGCCGACATTGCTCCCGAGGGCGGCGACCACAAAGTCAACCTTCTCGATTTGTTGGCCTTTGCCCACGCCTGGCTGGCTACCGAAGGCTCCGGCAACTGGAACCCGGCCTGCGACCTGGCCCCGCAACCAATCCCCGATGGGAAGATTAACGGCCTTGATTTCAGCGTTCTGGCCCAACACTGGCTTGAGGGCGTACAGTAGCAGCAATCCTCTTGGCCGGCATACAGGCCATTGCCGAAATTTATACCCTTAAGGGCAAAAAAATCCCGCGAGCTCATGCTTCGTAGCGAAGTGCTGCTTCGCAGAGTAGTATGGGATTGTAACTTGTTGTTATAAAGGTTCTTGCCCGCGGGCAAACCTGCCGCGACAGCGCCCTCGCCGTGATGCGCGTCGTAGCGGGTCGGCACGGCGGGCGGGGAAATTCAACTGGGACCACTATACCTTAAAAAAGGTTCTCATCCAATAAAGTTGGTGACGGAGGTCATGGTACTTAACACAACCTTATGTCTTTCAAGGACTTAGGCTGATTCTCGGGCCATTAGCATATTAGGGCGTTTGTTTTCGCCGTAGTC
>QNBT01000331.1 GCA_003644205.1 Planctomycetota bacterium
CACATTATAGTACCTTTTGTGCCGTGGAAGAAGACCCCGTTACTGCCGTCACCCATACGTCTTCCGGCTTCGAGTGCCTCGGGGCGTTTTGGCAACAGTCCGCCGTCATACCAGTTTGCCGTTACCGCGGGCATTCCTTCCCTTGCCGGGAACTCGTAATGTATCTTGCTTGCGTTTGGATATGTATCGCTGTCATGGACGATGCTTCCCCATTTGTCGCCAGGCTTGTAGTGCATATAACGTGAAACGCTCGCCTCGAAGCTTGTCGGATACTTAAGCTTAAGCGCCCAGAAGACAGGGTCCATGACATGGCATCCCATATCCCCAAGAGCACCTGTGCCGAAATCCCAGTAACCTCTCCAGAACCTTGGGTGGTAGGCCGGGTTGTACGCTCTTGTCGGAGCCGGTCCGAGCCACATATCCCAGTTTAAACCTTTCGGGACCGGCGGCGTACCGGTCGGCCTGTCGATCCCCTGGGGCCAAATAGGTCTGTTCGTCCACATGTCAACTTCTTTAACATCGCCGATAGCTCCGTCCCATATCCATTCGCATATCAAACGCGTACCTTCGTTTGAATGTCCCTGGTTACCCATCTGTGTTGCGACGCCCATTTTACGGGCGGCCTCGGTAAGCATACGAGCTTCTTTGACCGTATAGGTCATAGGTTTTTGAACATAAACATGTTTGCCCATATTGATAGCCTTTAAGGCAATAACCGCGTGAGTGTGGTCCGGCGTGGCAACCAAAACGGCGTCTATGTCTTTTTGCTTGTCGAGCATCTTGCGGTAATCGTCGTACACCTTTGCCTTCGGAAAAAGCTTATAAGTTCTCGCCGAGTAGTTGCGATCGACATCGCAGAGTGAAACAACATTAACCGGTGAGATGTTTTCATCGGTCGGTTTGTAGCCTTCTTCCTCGGTCCTGTCGAGTAGTGCCATTCTTGCAAGGTTGCCCCTGCCCATTCCGCCGACGCCGACGCCTGCGACGTTAACCTTTTCGCTTGGTGGAACAAAACCCTTACCGCCAAGTACGCGACGAGGAACAATAGTAAAAGCGGCTACTGTAGATGCGGTACCTGCCAAAAACTTACGGCGTGAAACACCGTTCTTAGTACTATTTTTTTTCATGGTCCCAACTCTCTAATTTAATCGTTTATACAACTATAGCGCCCAACCCTGACGGTATTGGCGACGAACATATTCATTTGCCTCGGGGAAATTCGTAATTTCCATTTTTTCGCCATTCCAAAGAAGTCTCCTGCCGGGGTATTTTATCGCAAGGTTACCCATCAGGACCGTTTCGGCAAGCGGCCCGGAGTATTCGAAATTAGAGCACGCGGACTTACCGCCCTTGCAGGCCCTTATCCAGTCCTTTTCATGGCTGTCAGGTATTCTCTCGATAGTTTTCGGCGGACGCTCGAAAGCCTTCATGGCAGTTTCAGGTATTAAACGAGGACTGCCGCCGCTTCCACTTGACATAATAATGCCTTTATCACCGATGAAAAGGTTGCCTTCTTCGCCAAGCTCTCTCTCTGCTTCGAGTGTTTCAGGTGTAGGAGGCATCAAGCCTCCGTCATACCATGTCAATTTCAACTCCGGCATACTTCCACGTTCAGGGAAAGTATAACGAACGATCGACGCTCTCGGATAAACCTCGCCATAATTTACAGGCTCCCAATTTTCCTTGTAGGTCGAGGTACTTGCCTCGACCGCCACGGGATATTTTAAGTCCAGTGCCCAGAATGCAGGGTCTATATAGTGGCAGCCCATATCGCCTAATGCGCCGGCACCGAAGTCCCACCATGCACGCCAAATCCATGGATGATAAGCCGGATGATACGGACGATACTTCGCAGGACCTATCCAAAGATCCCAGTTGAGTTTGTCTGGAATGTCGGGAGTATCATCAGGTCTGTTCATATCAAGACCCTGTGGCCAGACGGGCCGCTTCGTCCAGGTGTGAACCTGCCGTACTTTCCCAATTGCACCCGCCTGGATCCATTCGCGGATAAGACGTATGCCTTCGCCGGAATGGCCCTGATTGCCCATCTGTGTTGCGACACCTGCCTTGCGGGCAGCTTCGGTCAACGTGCGAGCCTCATGGACCGAATGGGTCAGGGGTTTTTGAACATAGACATGTTTGCCGGCTTTTATTGCAGCCATAGCAATAACAGCATGGGTATGGTCGGGAGTTGCAACAAGGACGGCATCGATGTCTTTTTGTTTGTCGAGCATCTTGCGGAAATCGTAATACTGTTCAGCCTTTGGGAAAAGACTGAATGTCTCCGCTGCTTTATTATGGTCAACATCACACAAGGCAACAATATTTACATCCGATTTATTTTCGTCAACCGGTAGAAGCTTTCCTTCTGTATCTTCTTCGAGGTTCGTCATGTTAGCAAGATTTTTCTTTCCCATACCACCGACACCAACACCGGCAATGTTGAGCTTCTCGCTCGGGGGGGTATGGCCCGCACCGCCGAGGACATGTCGAGGTACGATGGTAAATGCGGCGGTTGCAGTTGCGGTATGAGACAGGAACTTTCTCCGGGAAATCCGCCCTTTACGTCCACTAACATTTTTTTCTTCACTAATCGCCATATTCTCTTTCATATTTTTCTTCAATCTACTTTAACATTCTTTGAATTCTTTTGCGAGCATCTTTATCTTTCGTGAGAGCAATAACTTTTTCTAAAATCGGCTTACATTCCCTGCCAAGACCTTGCTGGATAAGGCCGGATGCGATCCGTTCAACTGTTACGGCGGCTTCGGAACCAAGAGCATCATCCTCCAAATAACCAGCTACAAACTTCAACGCCTCAAGCGTTCTGACTGTAGCCAGGCCGGATAATACCGTTCTCTTCGCATTTGTATCCGGTGCCAGGTCCATTGCCTGGCGGTACAACGTGAGCGACTCTTCGCCGGAGCGGTCCTTATCAAGCCCAATCATCCTTAGATACGCACGAATAGCCAGTATCCTGTGTGTCCGGTTGTCGGAGGTTCGAGCTATTTTGAGCAGGTCATCCATCGGCTCATCATCGGGCCATTCGGCAAGACCGCGAATAGCAGCATCAACAAATTTGGGGTCATCTTCATCAAGCATGCCGCGAAGCATTTCAAGCCCACCTTCACCGCCGGTCTTGCCAAGTACCTTTAGCAGCGAACAAGTCGCTTCGACGTCATCTGTTGAAGCCAGTTGCTCAAGTATCGGCAATGCCCGCCGGTGTTTGGGAAGCGTATCGGCAACGGTCGATACAGTTATTTCGGCTTCGCGGCGATCCGAGTCACTTTGCGCCTTTGACATGAGCCTGAGCAATTCAGGCAGATTAGCATCATTGACAACTCTCATGGCCTTCCAGGATTCGAGCCGTACCCTGCCGTCAGGGTCCTGCGCGGTTATCAGCAATGTCTTGGCGCCGG
>QNBT01000332.1 GCA_003644205.1 Planctomycetota bacterium
TGCGCTGAGCGGGGGAGTGTTTTGCAACCGTTATTTGACAAACCGGTTAATTGGGCTGTTGAAAAAGGAAGGTTTTTGCGTATTATTGAACAGAATCGTCCCTGCAAACGACGGCGGAATTGCTGTAGGACAAGCCGCAATAGCGACGCAGAGTTTATATTCAAGGTCGTGATGCATCGAGGTAAGAATTATGTGTTTGGCGGTACCGGCAAGAATAATTGAGCTTGAAGATGACAGGGCGGTGGTCGATGCCTTGGGCAACCGCTGGAACATCCGAACCACGCTTACACCCGAGGTGAGGATGGGCGATATTGTGTTGATTCACGCAGGCTTTGCCATTGCAAAGGTAGATGAAGAAGACGCCAAAGAGACCTGGCAGCTTATCGCCGAGCTCGATGCGTTCCAGGAAGAACAAAACAAAAAGTCAGAACAAGATTAGGTAAAATGCTTAATAGAATCTACGAAGCCCAGAAACTGATGGATTCGGCCTGCCAGAAGCTCGGCAGGCAGATAAACATAATGGAGGTCTGTGGCACACACACCGTTGCAATCTTCCGTAACGGCCTGAGGCCGACTCTTCCTGAAAGGCTCAAAATGCTTTCGGGGCCGGGCTGTCCCGTCTGCGTTACTGACCAGGGATATATCGATATCACTTTGCAATTAGCCGACCGCGAGGATTGTATAATCGCAACATACGGCGATATGATACGCGTTCCCGGAAAAGACGGCTCGCTCGAGACAAGGCACAAACCAAACGTCAAGATAGTGCTGAGCAGCGAAGACGCCCTTACTCTGGCAAAAAACAATCCAGACAAAACGGTTGTATTTATTGCGGTTGGTTTTGAAACAACGGCCCCGGCCACGGCGGTGGCGG
The DNA here is from genome assembly GCA_003644205.1 of Planctomycetota bacterium. Taxonomy (GTDB): domain Bacteria; phylum Planctomycetota; class Phycisphaerae; order Sedimentisphaerales; family Anaerohalosphaeraceae; genus QNBT01. Next base: position 875 of record QNBT01000332.1, read on the forward strand.
TGCAAGAGGCCGACAGCCGGGGCATTGAAAATTTCTGTATCCTGAGCGGCCATAAACTTGTGGTCCCGGCAATGGAGGCACTTGTCGGCGATAAGAACCACAAGATAGACGCATTTTTGTGCCCTGGTCATGTCAGCGTGATAATCGGCTCAAACGCTTACATTCCAATTGTTGAGCAATTTGCCAGGCCCTGTGTGGTGGCGGGTTTTGAACCGATGCAGATTATAGAGGGTATCGCCGGCCTCTGCCGGCAATTAGCCGACGGTGCAGCCGAAGTCGAGTCTATATATGACGCTGTCGTTACGCCTGAGGGCAACAGAACGGCACAAAGCATCATCGATGAGTGCTTCGAGCCTGTTGACGGCCTCTGGCGGGGCCTGGGCAGTATCCCCAACAGCACGCTTAAGCTCAAGGCCGAATACAGCCGATTCGACGCCTTGAACCGATTCGGCCTAAAAGAAATACCCGCCGAGGACCTTTCCGGCTGCAGGTGTGGCGAGGTGCTTTGCGGCCTGATTGACCCGCCCGACTGCGCATTGTTTGAGAAAAAATGTACGCCCGACAGCCCTGTAGGCCCGTGTATGGTGAGCAGCGAAGGTGCGTGTTCGGCATGGTACAAATACGGCAGGGGGCGAAAACGCAGTTCATGAAAGATACCCCGACAAACAAAATCCTGCTCGCACACGGCGGCGGCGGTCGGCTGACCGCTAATCTCATCTCAAACAACATCCTGCCTAAGTTCAGCAACGAGATTTTAGCCCAATTAGCCGACGCTGCATCGCTTGAACTTGACTCACCGGCGGTCTGTTTCACTACCGATAGCTATGTTGTCAAACCGCTGTTTTTTAACGGCGGCGATATTGGAAAACTTGCCGTTTGCGGGACAATCAACGACTTAGCCGTTGCCGGAGCAAAACCCGTAGCCCTTAGCCTTTCGATGATAATCGAAGAGGGTTTTGAACTTGGCGTTCTCGATAAGATTCTTGCAAGCGCAGCCGAGGCCGCCGACGGGGCCGAAGTTTCAATCGTTGCGGGTGATACAAAGGTGGTTGAAACAGGCGCTGCCGACGGGATTTTCATTAACACAGCCGGCCTTGGTACAAAGCTGCCTGATGTGAATCTATCATTTGGAAGAATTGCGCCGGGCGACAAGATTATCATCAACGGCACCATAGGCGACCACGGTATGACGATTATGTCGCAAAGAGAAGGTATCAAGTTTGAATCGCAGCTTGCAAGTGATTGTGCATCGCTGGCTCCGCTTACCTGCAGGATTCTCGAAGCCGCCCCCGGTGTTAAGTTCATGCGCGACCCGACCCGCGGAGGCCTTGCCGCAACGGTCAACGAAATCGCAAATTCCACCGGCCATAGTATAGAGCTTTATGAAAAAGACATCCCGATTAAGCCGGCAGTTCAGGCCGCCGCCGATATGTTGGGTTTCGACCTGCTCGACATCGCCAACGAAGGCAAAGTGGTGATAGTAACCGCACCCGACACCGCAGAAAAGGTGCTGGATGTTTGCAAAGGCCATCCGTTGGGCGCCGGCGCCGGCATAATCGGCGAGGTGGCCCAATCCGAGGACGGACCAATCGTTGAACTCATTACAAAAGTCGGCGGCAGAAGGATAGTGCAGATGCCGTACGGCAGAGAGCTTCCGAGGATTTGCTGATGCACGAAACGATGGTAGCTGAAAGCATCCTGTCCGCGATTGTGGCTCAAGCCGCCGAGTTGAATGCAAAACCCATATCCGCAAAAATTTCCTGCGGCCAATTGAATCCCATCAATGATGAGGTCCTGAATTTTGCCTTTGAGGCCGCAGCCAGGGGAACGGTGTGCGAACAGATGAAGCTGGAGGTGGTGCATATCCCGCTGAAGGCAACGTGCAAAAGGTGTGGCGAAAACTTCGATTTTGATATATACTCACCGGCCTGTGCGAACTGCGAAAGTGAGGATTTTGAAATCGGCCCGGATGCACCCCTTTTATTAGAAGAAATCGAGTTTAAGTAACTAAAGTGAAGGTTACACTAAACAAAAAGATTCTCGGCAAAAATGCCGAATGTGCTCTGCAGAACAGAACTTTCTTCGCTGAATACAATACGCTCTGTTTGAATGTTATCTCTTCGCCGGGTTCGGGCAAGACCACCATTATCTCTAAGACAATTTCAGACCTGAAAGACAAACTCAAAATCGGCGTCATTGAAGGCGACATAAAAACAGATACCGATGCGGCAAAGATCAGGGAAACCGGCGCCCCGGCAGTACAAATAGAGACAAGAGGCGCCTGCCACCTCTCTGCCCAGCAGATAACCGGCAAGCTCGGCGCTATATCAGCCGCAGACCTTGACGTTGTTTTTATAGAAAATGTCGGCAACTTAGTGTGCCCTTCGGATTTCGACCTTGGCGAACAGGGCCGGGTGGTTGTATTGAGCGTGCCGGAGGGGGACGACAAACCTGCCAAGTATCCGGGTACATTCGCAAAGGCCGATGTCCTGCTAATCAATAAAATCGATTTGCTCAGCCATGTTGAGTTTGACA
>QNBT01000333.1 GCA_003644205.1 Planctomycetota bacterium
CTCCAACTCCTCAACAATACCCTTGGACACAATTAGCCGGGCCACTTCGCTGCTGGAAGCTTTTTGAACTACCGGCCAAACATTTTCAAATAACCTCAGCACCGGCTCCAATGCAGGATTGGCCTGCATCAATAGCTCCATGGTTGTTCGCATATCGTCAATCGAGCCTCTGACCGGGTCCAGAATCTGGATAGAAACCAACACCTGACACAGCGGCACAAACTCTATTGTCTCAAATGTCTGAACTACCTTTATCGCCCGCCCCGGCTGAAGTATGGCTGAGCCTGCCTCAATCATTCGGTAGTGTGACGCAGCCAGGCCCAAAGATGATGCTATCTGGGTTGACGAAACGCCCCCCATCTTGTCTCTGGTGCTTTGAAACACAAGACCCAATGCCTGGGCCAAGGGGTTTCTGATCTTCTGAACCATACTTATCTCCTTTACATCTCAATCCCTTTCATCCCCCGCATTGCTCTACTCCTCTCAGACAATTATACACTGTCATGCCAAAAACAGCAAACTAATTTGTCAAAATCTCATTTTTACAGCGATTTTACGGCTCTTATAAGTCCTTGCAAGGCCAATGTTTACAAGCTTAGACTTTGTAGAGCAAAAAAAATTATACAAAAATGAAAAAAAGGCTTGACTTTTTCGGCTTATGGGACGTATATTAATATAGAGAGGCGTTAAGCCTTGGGCTATTTGACATATCTACCGAATGTAACGCTTTTAACGACTACCGCTGAAAATCGGTCGTCGCAGTTTAATCAGGAAAGATCCCTTGAAAGGAGGTTCATCATGTTTGAGCCAAAACAAAAAAGTAATAGTATGGTCGTTCTTGCCCTTCTTGCTCTTGTGCTAATACTGCTAACTGAACCAGTGTTAGCAAAGAGGGCTGCCAGGTCATCCGGGAGTAGAGGACGAAGCAGTCCAAAAAGCCGGCAGGTTCAAAAGTCATCCCCAGCTCCCAGAAGCAACAGGCCTTCAAATGTGGGCAGGAGCCGCATCCCGGCAGCCAGAGCAGCGCAACCAAGCAGGCCCCAATCGGCGACAAGGGCCTCGGCTCGACCGCAGCGAAGCAACCCACCGCCGCCGGCAACCATCAAGCCCCGTTCATCCAGACCCAGCCAGCCGGCACCTCGCTCGGCCCCGCCGAAGGCCTCAGCTCCCCCACGAAGCACGACGCCGGCCCGCAGTATCTCCAGGCCCTCTCCCGCGCCTACTCCGCCAAAGCCACCGAAGCCGGTCCAACCCAAGCGTGTCAGCCCGGCAAAGACCTCGCGCATCGCAGCATCGGTCCGTCCCGCCAAGGCCCCTGCCGCTGTCGCAAAAACCAAACCGGCCCCAAGACCGCCCGCTCACACGAACACCGCCAAAACTTCCCGCATAGCTACGCAGGTCAGCAAGCCGAAACCCACACCACCTGCTGTAAAAAGCAAAACCAGGCCCGAACCACGCAGGCAAATCAGCTCCGCAAAGACTTCCAGCGTTGCTACAAGGATCAAAACGTCAAAACCACTCTCTGCCGCCACAGTAACGAAACCCGAAGCCAAACCGGCCCCTCGAATAAGCGCCCCAAAAAAGTCTCTCATCGCCAGGAATATCGGCGGCAAAACACAACTAAATAAGAGCGCAAAACTGCTGAGCAAGCCCGGGACACTTAATAAAAAGACCGGCCAAGGCATCACCGGTGGTCGAAAAGGTAAGAGCCTTACCGAAAAGTCCGGCGGCAGAACATCAACTATTTCAAGAACCACAAAAGCTCCATTGGTCGCTCGTGAGGGTATGAAAGACAAACAGGGGGCGCACCGTACCGGAAACAGGACAGCTAACAAGCCGGCACCGGTCAGTACACCAGACAAATCCTTAAGTGCCGACACCAAACGCACCGGCGGCGGAGACCACAGACAACATAGAAAGTCCTCGAGAGTAAGATTCGAAGAGCGTGGCCACGCGATAAAACACGCTCATCGCTACGAGCACGTATATAGAGACCGGCACCACCGGATAAGGCACAGAATAATATGGCCCAGATATTACTATCCTGTTTATTATGATTGGGGGCCGTACTTCACATTCAGATATGTGTATCCTTACTATCACCGCAGATATGTCTTTGTCAGTCTGGGCGGATACTGGCCCGTCCATTACAGGTACATCCGCTACTACTGGTATCCGAGCCACGCCTATGATTGGTATGGATACCACCCAATCGCCCGCGAGGTGCAAAGTGATACATACAACTACTATACATACAATTATTATTACGATGACACGACCTCACCTGCATACTCGACCCGGACGACGCAGCCACTGACGACCGTGGACGAAAACACATTCGCAGATGTTCGCGCCAAGCTCGCCGCTCAGGCCGAAGCCCCGGATGCGCAGACTTTGGCTGATACTTGCTTCGAGGAGGCGGTCAAGGCCTTTGAGGACGCTGATTACGACACAGCCGCCGACAAGTTCGCTGAGGCGATGGCTCTGGCGCCTGATGACATGGTGCTCCCGTTTGCTTATGTCCAGGCACTGTTCGCGGACAAAAAGTATCTCCAGGCCGCCGAGGCCCTGCGCCGGGCCCTGGCAAAGGTCCCCACCGACCAGGAAGGTGTATTCTATCCTCGCGGCCTTTATCCCGAAGAGGATATCCTGTTTGAGCAAATTGATGAGCTTACCGAAGCTGTCCCGCTGCGTGGTTTCGATCCGGATCTACAGCTTCTCTTAGGTTACCAACTGTTGGGTGTCGGCGACCTCGAACCCGCTACCGAAACGCTGCGGCAGGCCGGCCTGAATGCCACTAACACAACTTCTGCAACAATCCTGCTGAACCTGCTCGAGAAAATCAAAATGGAAACAAAAGAGGGCGTTAATCAAAAGCCTTTATCCGGAACCAAATGATGCGAAAGATGCGATTGACAAAATTAGCTGTAATTTGTACGGTTCTGGCCTGCTCGACCATCCAGGCCGGTAATTGGGCCGAATTTGCAGTCGATATCTCAACGGACGACCAGCAGATGCCCGACATCCACGGCAGTACAATCGTCTGGCAACAGCTCGTCGCGGGCGACTGGGATATTTATGGAGTTGATATTACCGACCCTGAAAATCCCTGGTTTTTTGAGGCTGCGGAATTTGCAGACGACCAGACTGAACCGGCCATATACGGAAATACGATTGTCTGGCAAAGTTTCGTTGAGACGGACTGGGGCATTTACGGTGCCGACCTGAGCAACCTCGAAAACGATTTTGTCATAGCCGATATTGAAGGCAGCGACCAGCAAAATCCCGCTATTTATGAAAACACTGTCGTCTGGCAGGATAACTTTGACACCGACTGGGATATTTACGCAGCCGACATTACCGA
>QNBT01000334.1 GCA_003644205.1 Planctomycetota bacterium
ACCTGGACGGCATCGCACCAATTAATTTTAGTTCTTCTCGTCTGTGCTGCTGCGCACGGCGAAATATATACCGGCGACATCGAATACACCGCCGGTGCCGGGGCCAACGAAGCAACGATAGCCATCGACTTCGATTTCGACAACAGCTTCTTATTCAGCTTCAGATGGGACGGCACAGCCACCGGCTGGGATGCCCTGGCTGCGCTAAATGCCGGCGCACTCGATGTCTTTGCAACCGATTTCGGCGAGTGGGGTATGTTCGTTGATGATTTCGACTATCCAGGCGGCACCGAATACGACTACGGCCAGGGCGTATATGCCGGCTGGGCCTACTTTAACAGCACCGACAACGAGACATGGTCGTTGGACCCCGCCGGTGTTTCGTTCCGCGATTTAAGCAACGGCGACTGGGATAGCTGGGTCTGGACAAACTACGATGATAGCTGGCTGCCGATTCGCACTCCCGGTGCTGCGCCCATTCCCGAGCCTGCAACAATGTTGCTGTTTGTCGCTGGCGGATTGTTGATTCGCAAAAGAAAGGTCTGAGTCATGTAGGGTGCGATACATCGCACTAATTAGCCATGCCGAACACAAAAAAGCAAATAATCCTGTTTTTGAGTTGCATGTACTTTACAGCATTTGCCCTTGCCGCCGACCCGGACCCGAACGATTTTGCGATTGAGGTGATAAGCTACGACGACGGCGGGGTAAGCTCCCACAAAGATCCGCTTACAGCCTTGGGCAGGCCCAGCGTAGATACCGATTACTTCGGCGCTAATCGGCCGGTTGTACCGGTGTATGCGGCCTGGGGACAAGACAAGGTAGTTAAAATCGGCTTCGGAGGACACCTTATATTGAAGTTTAGTCATAAGGTCGCAGATGATGAAAATAATCCCTACGGCACCGACTTTATCGTCTTCGGCAACGCATTTCAAAGGATAGGCGGTGACGAAAACTGGCAATACCAGGACCCGGCCACGGTTACTATAAGGACCGATGATGTCTATGCCGAGCCGGGCCTGGTTTCAGTAAGCCAGGACGGTGCAACGTGGTACACTTACGATGACCCGAATCTGCCAAGAGCCGACACCTTTGCACCGACACTTGGCAGGATTTATGACCCGAACAATGCAGCTAGCGCCTATCCCGGCTGGGATAATCAATGGTGGGCCGATGTTACAAATCCCACCATCCCGCTGGACCCGAACCTCGCACCGGCTGATTTTGTCGGTAAGACCGTTGCCGAGGTCTGTACTATCTACGGAGCCTCGGCGGGTGGAACCGGCTTTGATTTACAGGATTTAACGGACGCCGATTACGATGCGCTTGCTGTCGATGAGGAAACGGGCAGGAAGTGGATTCAATATATCAAGGTCGAATACACGGGCAGCACCTTATATGAGACCGAGGTTGATGCCGTCGCCGATGTGAGCTGCTGCGGCGATTACAGGCACCCCTGCCCCGGCGGCGATTTCAATCACGATTACAGAGTCAATTTTACCGACTTTGCGATTCTGGCTTCGGGATGGGTTGACGAAGATGGTCTGGTCGCCCTTGCCGGTAACTGGCTTGCTTGCAATTGGGAGTGCGACTGAGAAGGTATGCGACACAAGGCTTTCACATTAATCGAACTGCTTGTGGTGCTGGCTGTCATTGCGTTGCTGGCCGGTATCCTGATGCCGGCATTAGCGGCCGCCCGCCAGATTGGCAAGAGGCTCGTGTGCCTTAGCAACCTGCGCCAAATGGTGATAGCGGCCGATAGTTATTTAGCCAACTATAATGAATACTATCCTCTGGCAAGCTTCGTCGACAAATCACTGGCAGCCGACAGCATCCAAAAAAACTGCGAATGGGATTTTTCAAAGCTTTACGAGTTCGGCCAAATGACCGAATGTAAGCCGGGTTCTCTTTGGCAGGGCGATACGAACTTGAAGATTCAGCAGTGCCCGGCGTTTAAGGGAAGCGCCAATTCACCCGGCGACCCCTTTACCGGATATAATTACAACGTTAGCTTCATCGGCGGCATCTTGGAGCGGGCCGAGGACGGCACATTGACCGGCACAAATTCGACACGAGCGCTCGAAGTGAGAAGTCCCGCCGGGTGCGTCATTTTTGGTGACGGCCAGTGGGAAGACGGCGCCAATAAGTTCATGCGCTCCCCCTGGCTCGGCAAACTCGAAGCCCAGGGCGATCTGAAGCTCAAACCCTATGGCACGCAGGGCTTCCGCCACATGCGGAAGACCAACGTCGCTTATTGCGACGGCCGGGCCGAAACCCTCGCCGACAGATACACCGAAACCCATCCCGAGCTAATCGACCTCATCGCCGAAGGCACCGGCTTCCTCTCGCCCGACAACAGCGCGTACGACTTGAAATAACACAATGCCATCGGTGGACCTGCTTGTTCTGTGTGGCACCCTTTTGCTTGCAAAAGGGTGTGTTCTCTTCTGTGCGCATAAGAAAGGCCGGCATCGTCAGACACCGGCCTTGTTGAGGCAATACCTAAATCATAATATTACAAAGATATAATCCGCCTCAACTTTCCTCACCCTATTGTATAAGAAGAAAAAGAGCATATTACAATTATGATTATACCACTCATATTTATTATTGCAAGAAGTTTTTTGAAAAAATTTCATTTTTTTTCACATTTCTTGTCGGTTCACCTGTTTTGCACCCTACAATCTCCACTTTTAGCCTCAAAACCGTCCTCCAAGCCGCAAAAACTGCTATATTAAACTCGACCAACAGGCACACCCAGTCACACCCCAAGCTTCTTTCTTTGCGGTAACTACTCAAATCATAGCCGACTGCCTGCTTCAAAGCAGGGCCTGGTCAATATCCTTTATGATGTCTTCGCCATTTTCCACGCCGACCGCAAGACGAATAAGGCCATCGGTGATGCCGAGCGCCATGCGCTCTTCTTTTGTTGCGTTGTAATAACTGACACAGGCAGGATGTGTTATAAGCGACTCCACCCCTCCAAGACTCGGCCCGATATTGATAATCTTCAAGCGACTCATAAATTTCAACGCATACGCCGCATCATCCTTGACCTTAAAAGTAACAACCCCGCCAAAACCGGCCATCTGGCTTTTCGCAACATCATAATGTGGGTGACTGGCCAGGCCAGGATAATAAACCCGCTCGACCTTCGGATGTCCCTCGAGATATTCGGCTACCATCTGGCCGTTCTCGTTGTGCCGCTTTATGCGAAGCTCAAAAGTCTTCAATCCCCGGATCAAAAGGTATGACGAATGCGGGTCAATCACCCCGCCGGTAATCTTAAGGTACTCACGAATCGGCTCGGTAAGCTCCTTATTGCCCAACACAACACCACTGAGCAAATCATTATGACCGCC
>QNBT01000335.1 GCA_003644205.1 Planctomycetota bacterium
GAAGCCGGTCTGGAGTTTGTTGTTTCGGCCGAAGGGCGCTTCTACGCGTTGGCCGGGCTGGATGGGCCAGAATTTATCGCCGACGAGGTAGTCAAACTCATTATCAACGCCGGAGTCGAATGCAACACGAACGATGTGGCCGGTGGAGGCTGCGGGCTCGTTAGAGTCAAACAAACTTGTCGTGTCGTATCTTGCCATATTGTGTATTGTAACAGAGCGCAGAGATGTATAAAACTCGAAATACTATATTGTGTCGCCCCGTTGGGGCTTTGAAAAAACCGCGGGTACAACCCGCGGCTAAATATTTTTTCAGTGGGTATGTTCAGGCAAGGGCCGGTTATGAGTTGAGTTTTGAAGGAATATGATTAGAATGTCTGTTCGACGCGAAGGGGTGTTATGTGTGGGGTTTTTAGGCGTCGTATATTTGAATTATGAATGACGAGCAGACAAATTCGGTTAAGAAGGATGAGCAGGTTACGCCTTGTCAGCGAATTACGGCGGGGGCGGTATTTGTTGCCGTTGTGGCGGTTTTTGCGGTTCTTTTTGCAGGCGGGCGAGGGTGGATTGATATGAGCCGGCTGTTTGGAATCTGCGGATTCAAACAGGTTTACGGCCTGCCGTGCCCGACCTGCTATGTAACGAGTTCGGCGATGGCGTTCGCTAAGGGCAGGATTTTTGAGTCTTTCTATATTCAGCCTGCCGGGGCGGTCCTTTGCTGCGCGTTGGTGGCGGTGGGAGTTGCAGCTTTACTTATATCGGTTTTTGGGGTAAACTTCAGGTTTCTTCATCAGCCGATTAGGTGGCGGATGATTAAGTATTTTGTGGCGGGTGCGCTGGTAATCTTGGCGGCTGGGTGGGCGGTTACGCTTTCACGGGCGCTATAAGGGGATGCAAAATGCAAAACGCAAAGCGAAGAACTGTGGAACCGCTTACTACTTCGCTCTTCAAGCTACGAAGTACAGGTCGCAGGCTGGTTTTCTTTTTGATTGGATTGAGCGTTCTGTGTGGGTCTTGCAACATGATTGGAATCATGGGCAGCAAGTCGTACTATGAGCAAAAGATACCTGCTGAGCTGAAGCTGAAAGATTATGCCCGGGGCGGAGTGCTGGTATTTGTTGACGAGACAGGTCCCGGCAGGGGCGAGCATACTCTCAGGCCCCAACTAACCGATGTGGTTGGAACATATCTTGTTAAGAAGGCTCGCATAAAGAGTGAGAATCTGCTCTCAAGCAACAGATTGTGGCGTTTGCGTGGTGAGCGTGAGGATTTTTCCTTGCTTTCACCGGTCGAGCTTGGCAGGACAACCGGGGCGGCAGTGGTATTGTATATCCTGATTACGGATTATGAGCTTTACGCTATGGACGAGCAGGGGTATTATGGCGGTTCTTTGGTTACACGGAGTATGTTGTTTGATGTAAGTTCCGGGCGGGCGCTTTGGCCCACAGAGAAGGCGGGTCGTGTCGTTGAGGTCGGCGTGGAAATTGAGACGGGCGGGCGAGAAGCTACTTTGGACCGACTGATTACGGCGACAGCTCAGTGTATTACGAGGAGCTTTTACGATTGCCCCAGGCCCCAGTTTCGCTCGGCGGATGAAAAGCGAGATTACGGTTCTGAGCAGTGGTAGTTCACCTTTATTGAGCCCGGCTGGTGAGTGGATAAAAGAGTTATTGATTTTTTAATAATAAATGGAACAAGTTGTGATTTGAGAAGCCTGAATAAGGCATTACACGGATACGGTTGATGTTGTTTTTGGAGACTTTTGATGATTAAGATTTTGATAACGGATAAGCTTGCGGCCGAAGGTATCGATTTGCTTAAGCGTATCGATGGGGTTGAGCCGGTTGTCAAGACGGGCATCAGTGGTGATGAGCTTGCGGGGATTATAGGTGATTATGATGGTTTGATAGTTCGCAGTGGTACGAAGGTTACGGCCGAAGTATTAGCGAATCCGGGTAAGCTCAGAGGTATCGCGCGGGCGGGGGTCGGCGTTGACAATATCGATGTGGCTGAGGCGACCAAGAAGGGTATCCTGGTGATGAACACACCTGGGGGTAATACACTCAGTGCCGCCGAGCACACGATGGCGCTTATGCTTTCTTTGAGCCGGAACGTTGTGCCTGCGTGTAACAGTCTCAAAGGCGGTGCGTGGGACCGTAAGAAGTACATGGGCAACCAGCTTAATAGTAAGGTCTTAGGCGTTATCGGCCTGGGCAGGATCGGGATGGCAGTTTGCAAGATGGCGTTGGGTTTCAATATGAAGGTTTTGGGATTCGACCCGATTGCAGCGCCGAAGGATGCAGATGCCCTTGGAATTGAGATAGTGGATGACTTAGAGCGGATTTATGAAGAGTCGGACTATATCAGCGTTCATGTGCCGAGAAATGAGCAGACTGTAAATATGATTTCGGCAGCTCAGCTTAAGATGATGAAGCCGACGGTAAGGCTTGTCAACTGTGCACGTGGCGGCATTATAAATGAAGATGACCTTTACGACGCCCTTGAGGCAGGGACGATTGCCGGGGCGGCCCTTGATGTATATCCGAAGGAGCCACCCGAGAATACACGTTTTACGAATATTGCCAACTGTGTTGTGACGCCGCACCTTGGTGCGAGCACGGAGGAGGCACAGATTGAAGTAGCGGTGGAAGCGGCTCAGATTCTTGCCGATGCGCTTAAGGGTGGGCCGATCAAGAATGCACTTAACGCCCCCTCGGTCAGCGGGGCGGTGCCTGCGGTGGTTCGCCATTATGCCGAACTTGCCGAGCGGATTGGTACTGTTTTGAGCACGGTGGCGACAGGGCGGATTAAGTCGGTACGTGTTGAGTATCGTGGAGCTATAGCCGAGAAGGGTATTGAGCTGGTAACAACTTCGTTTTCAATCGGGCTTTTGCAGTCGCACTTCGACGCGCCAGTTAACATGGTCAACGTGCCCATCCTGGCGAAGGAGCGAGGTATCAGTATCGATGAGACCAAAAATACGGATGTTAAGGACGTGGCATCGAGCTTTACGGCGACGGTTGGAACGGACAAGGTTACGCGTACGGTTCGCGGGACGGTGTTTGGTGAAAATCTCCTACGCATCATCGAACTTGACGGATTCAACATCGAAGTAACGCCGAAAGGGACGCTTCTGGTTATCTTTAACGACGATAAGCCCGGTGTAATTGGTGCAGTCGGGACGGTCTGCGGCAAACATGGGATTAATATAAGCACGATGGGTGTGGGTCAAAAGCCCGACGAGGGTAAGGCGGTCCTTGGGGTCAGCCTTGATAAGCAGCCCGATAAGGAAGCCGTTAAAGAACTTGGAGAGCTGGAATTCGTCAATGAGATTTACGTCTGCAAGCTCGATTGA
>QNBT01000336.1 GCA_003644205.1 Planctomycetota bacterium
GCGGCGTAAAGGGCCTGGTCGGTGGCCTTGGTAACATCGTCCGAGCAGACCTGGGCCTTGTATTGGCCTACGCCGACGCTGATTGAAAGCGGGATTTGGTGTCTGTCCCAGGCCATCGGCGAATCGGCAATCATGTTGACCATACGCTCGGCTACCACTACCGCATCAGTGAGTGAGGTATTCGGCAAAATAACCGCGAATTCATCACCTCCGTATCGTGCAGCGACATCGATCTGACGAATGCAGGCGCTTATCCTTTTGCTGATTTGCTTAATCGCCATGTCGCCGGCCCGGTGGCCGAAATTGTCATTTATCGGTTTGAGGTTGTCGATATCAGCCATAATAATCGAGATTTGTCCGCCGTAACGCTGCGACCTTCGCAGCTCTGTTTCCAAGGTCTCGTAGAACGTTCGGTGGTTGAGCATGCCCGTCAGACCGTCTGTTTTGGCCTGCCGCTGTGTCTTTTCAAACAGACTGATATTGCCTATCGATGCGCCTATCAGTTGCCGGAGAAGCTCCATGGCGACAATATCCTCCGCTGTGAAGCTGCCGCCGTCGTTCTTATCCGTCAGGTTCATAACGCCCACCACTCGGCCGAGGCAGATTAGGGGGGCGATGATACAGCTCTTGGTCTGATAGTTTCGGGAAAATGTTCGCTGTGTTGGGCTGATATGGGGTTTTTTGTACGATTCTATGTCGTTAACCAGCATCAATTCCTTTGTCCTGACGGCTGCAACCATCGGTGATGGCGGGTTCTGGTTAAGCGAGACTATGTTGTTGATAAGAAAAGGATGATTATTCTTCTCAAGATGTAAAATGTCGCTTGCTTCGTCGAGGATGTACAGCGATGCAAGTCTTGCTTTCAGCAGTTTCGGAATCTCGTTGACGCAGATATCCGCAATCCTCTTTATGTCGAGACAGTTCAACTGCTGGACCAATGGGGTTATGACCTCCAGCCGGTACATATTATCGGAATTACAAGCCGGTGCCTGTTCGTTATTTGGGCTGTCCTTTTCCATTCTGCTCGTTTAACTCTTTGTTTGGCAAAGGGTTGTTAACAGTATGACAATCTGCGCCAGCCCTTATATCGGTTTTTTCCGTGTGCCGATTAAGGACGATTTTCCCATAAAGAGCTGCCGGCAAGGAGCCATAACGGACAGTTTGCTCACGGCAAAAGCCTCGGAAACAAAAAAAAATAAATTTTTGGTATCGTCCCAAAGTTTGGGGATGAAATACTATCGGGGAAAAAGCGTTTATCGAAGCGTTAAACGCGATTATTTGTTTGGAAAGGGAATAACCGGATTACCCCCAAACTTTGGGACGTTAATAAATTTTTTGAAAAAAAATGAAAAAAAGGTTGACGAGAACATGAATATATTTTACATTTTATAAAATGTAAAATATATTCCAGCCGACCCTGATGGGCCGGTAGGACAGGTTCGAGGTGCCGAGCGGGCTATTGTGGGTGTCTCTATTGCTCGGCTGCAAGACAAGGAGGACGTGGATTTGGTGTTCGGTGCTAAGGTGTGAGTGTCGGCGAAATGGAAAACAGACCCAAGTTTACAATACCAACAAAGCTGTATCGAATTGGTGAGGTTGTGCGCTTCACGCCGTTTTCAAGGCAGACCATTCATAACTACACAGCGATGGGTCTGATTCATGAGGCCGACTGGACCGATGGAGGCCATCGGCTCTATGACGAATCCGTCTTCCAAAGGCTCGCAAAAATTATGGAGCTTAGAAAGAACAAAACGTTGGCTGAAATCAAACGGATATTAAGAAACTCAAACTGACCGATGGTCAGTTTGAGTAAGAAAATAATCAACGACCGGAGGCGATACCTCGCCTGCGGTTTTGACAAGAGATAAAGTGAGATTGCTTCGTTAAGTTAGATTATAAATTTGAGTTCGGCTTGCATCGCAGAGGGTCAAGGATGGCGCTCAATAGAAACTTAGAAATCAACGCTTCACTCGCGGCTGTGGCAACAAAGCGCGCATCAAAATCCTGTCCATTCAAACCATTTTTCGGCATACCGTACCCGGTCCGGGCCGATGCTCAAAACCGAATCAAGATTGAAAGCAGGCGTCCAAGCCCATGAATCTGTCGTCAACAATAACTGATAACATTGCGGAACTCTTAGCCAAGATAATTGAGTTCACCGAGCGTCGGCATCAAATTCTGATGCATAACATAGAAGCCGTTGAAACGCCCGGCTTTGTGCCCGGGGACCTGGATGTGGCCGAGTTCGCCGACTTGATTACTGAAGCCGTTTCAGAACATGTTAGAAGCAGACGGCTCTTGCTGCGCGACAGTGAGAACGTCAAGTTCGGCCCCGGCGGTAATTTCGAAACTATACCCATAGTCGATGACTATGCCAAATGGCTCTTTGAAAATGATACGGAAAAATACCTGAAACTTCAGATTGACAAGCTCTGTGAGAACTTAGTCAACAAAAGAACTGCAGTCGAGATGCTTGACGGCAAACAGCGCTAAGGTGCGGAAGGCTGCCATCCCTTTGGCCTATAGCCAAAAGGCTGCCGCCCGTCGCCCGCGTCGGTCAAGGAAGCGAAAGACATTTCAGGACCCCGCGTGAAACGCGGGTCTAAATAAATAGGTTCTTCGCTTCGCTCAGAATGACGGTTTAATGCTCAGAATGACAATTATGATGTCTCTTCTACAGGGCAATCTGAAAATATAATCTGAATAATGTCGGTTCTGCTCGTTTGTTTTAGGTAGTCGTCCTGTTTGTTGAAAATTTCTGATTTTATCGGTCGCTGATTTGCAGTCGTTACAAACAGACAAAATAACACACGATTTTGTATGAGTTTGCGAGACGGCTTTTTAAACCGGCGCAATTCAATAGCCGATAACATATGTTTGCCGGCCAATGTTGAATCAGGCGAAGGAACTGAAAATTCAAAAACAGGTTGACTTATAGGACCTAACAGGCACGAATTAGTATCCGATTGATTTACACGGAGGTTAAGGACATGAAGACAACACAGCTAAAGGATATCGAACAGGTCTGGAAAGGATTCTTCCAAACCAGGGACGAGCATCACCGCAACATCCTAATGGAGCATTACCTCCCGCTCGTCAAGTACACCGCTGACCGTATATATGCCAAGTTGCCTGATAAGGTCGAGCTTGACGACCTCGTCAGTGCGGGTATATTCGGGCTGATGGATGCCATAGATGCCTTCGACCCCGAAAGGGGCGTCAAGTTCGAGACCTATTGCACTCCTCGAATTCGTGGCGCCATTCTTGACGAACTCAGAAGTATGGACTGGGTGCCTCGTCTCGTTCGAGCACGTGCGCACCAGCTTGAAAATGCCCTACAGACCCTCGA
>QNBT01000337.1 GCA_003644205.1 Planctomycetota bacterium
AAACGATAACTTCAAATTATGCAAGCGAAAAACTTGGGTTCGAACGAGAAGCAATAAGGCTTTCAGAGTTAAAGTCTTTGCCTTGTATTGACTTCGAGAAACAGGCTCAACTCAAGGACTATATAGACGACTTGGTATTCGCATTGTATTTTAACGTACCCTTATCAAAGATTGGTATTGCCAAAGCAAGTGATATCAAAAAGGCTTGTCAGAAAAACCGTTTTTACCGCTTGGTCTCAAAAGGTGTTTGAGACAAAACTCTGACAAATCGGCAGTCCAATAAAGTAAGTAAGGAGCAACAAAATGCCAGGTACATATAAAGACATCCAAGAATATGTTAAAAAGAAATACAGTAAAGCTGTGAAAACCTGCTGGATAGCTGATGTAAAAAGATCGCATGGCTTAACGAAAAGGCAATCGCCTAACAGATTGACACCAAATTCAGTAAAGTATCCATGTCCGGACGAACATCGTGAAAAAATCGAAGATGCGTTAAGACATTTCAAATGTATTTAGTTGATGGGAGATAAGATGGCCAAGAAAAAGAAGGCTAATCGCAAATCGCGGTCGATTGTTACAGGGTACTTAGAGAAGATAAGCAGCAAGGTCTTTGACCAGTACCGAAAGCAAATAACCGAGATGATAACGGGCAACTATGGCGTGTATGCATTATACCGCCGGAATAAACTATATTACATAGGTCTTGCTATAGATTTAAGGAAACGCATCAATCACCATTTAAGAGACCACCATAAAGGGAAGTGGACGCATTTTAGCCTGTATATAATCAGAAAGACCGACCATATAAGAGAAGTTGAAGCTTTATTGCTGCGAATCGCCGATCCGACGGGTAACTATATGAAAGGCAGACTGAAGGGATCAAGGAATCTTCGGCCGACGCTGAAACGCATAATGACGGAAGATTCAAGGAGGATTATTAAGGAGATCTTAGGACAGGCAGACAAACCGGTGAAACGGACGAAAGCTAAACCCAAAGCAAAGAGAAAAACTAGAAAGCCGCAAAGCCCAAAAACTGAACGACCTCTGTATGGCCTTTTTCCTAAGGGCAAAGTGCTCTATTGTTCTTATAAAGGCAAGGAATACAAGGCATGGGTATGTACAAATGCTCGTATTCGTGTTAATGGTCAATATTATGATAGCCCATCGGTTGCAGGAATAGCAGTGACTAAGAAAAAGACGATTAACGGCTGGAAGTTTTGGAAATATAAAGATGAGAACGGTGAGCTTGTCTATATTGATCAATTAAGAAAATAAAATGCCCCCCCCTCCGCGGCGCATCGCGACGAGCAGGGACAAGCTTTGCGGGGACGACCCATCTTCGTCATCCGCCGTCGCTAAGGCTATGGCGAGACAAGGACTACTACGCGGCAAGCGGACTGGATTCCGCGTCAAGTGCGGAATGACAAAGACAAGTGCGGAATGACAAAGGCAAGTGCGGGATGAATTTTTTTTGAGATTGTTGGACGGTTGGGGTGAATGTTTGTATAATGCCGTTTTAAGTTAATATCATAAAACAGGAGCGTGTAAGATGGCTGAAGACAAAGAAAGTGCGGTTAGTGAAGAAATCAAGGATATTGTAACAATTGAAGAATCGGGGCCTTGTAAGAAAAAGGTGTCGGTGGAGATACCGGCAGAGAAGATAAAAAAGGCGCTGGATGAGCGGTACGGCGAGCTTCGCAAAGATGCTGTGGTGCCGGGCTTTCGTAAGGGCAGGGCGCCCATGCGGCTGTTGGAAAAACGGTTCGGTAAAGAGGTGAGCGAGCAGATAAAGCTGAAGCTTTTGGCCGATGCGAGTGAGGCGGCTGTTAAGGATAGTGAATTAGATATTTTAGGTGAGCCGGATATTGACCATGAACAGATTGAGCTGCCTGAAGAAGGGCCGATGAAGTTCGAGTTTGAGGTTGAGGTTCGGCCCCAGTTTGATTTGCCGGAATTAGAGGGAATTGCGGTCCAAAAGCAGGCGAGCGAGGTTACCGATGAGCAGATTGACGAAGAGATCGAGACTCTGCGCAAGAGGGCGGGAATCTGGGTGCCGAAAGAGGATGGGAAGGTTGAGGTTGATGACCAGGTGGTGGCTGATGTGGTTTTGAAGGTTGAAGATGCGGCTGAGGCTGAGAGGCACGATAATGTGGAAATCATGGTGCGCAAGAACAGTTTTGTCGGGCCGGTGCCGGTTGAGACGTTGGATGAGGTTCTGGTCGGTGCGGCTGGTGGTGAGAAAAAGGAAGTGAGTGTGAATGTCGCAGAGTCGTTCTTCAATGAGCAGTATAGGGGTAAAAAAATCGATGTTGAAATAGAGATTAAGGAAATTAAGAAATTGGAGCCGGCGGAGCTTAACGCGGGCTTTTTTGAAAGATTCGGGGTTGAGAATGCCGATGAGTTGCGGGAGCGGATAGCCGAATATGGAAGGGCGCAGGCTGAGCGGAATGTGCGGGCGAATATGGCCGACCAGGTTTACCGGTATCTGTTGGATAAGACGGAGTTTGAGCTTCCGGGTGCAATTGTTGCGGACCAGTCGATGCGGATTTTGCAGAGGGAGTATTCGAATCTTTTAATCCGCGGGACCAAGCGCGAGCAGATCGACGAGCGGATGGAAGAACTTCGGGCCAGCAGCGCTCAGCGGGCGGAGGAACAGTTGAGGCTGTTCTTTATTATGAGTAAGGTGGCTGAGAAATTAGAGGTGCCGGAGGCAAGCGAGGAAGAAGTGAATGGTTATATCGCTCGCGTTGCGGCGTCGCGGGGGCGTCGTCCTGAAAAGATGCGGCAGGAGTTGGCGAGGGATGGGTCTTTGGAGCAGTTTAAGCTGCAGGTTCGTGAGCAAAAGTGTATCGAGAAAATCTTGGAAAGTGCAAATATAACGGAAGTTAAGGCAGGTAAGGCCGCTAAAGAAACTAAAAAGGCCGATAAGAAAGCTGCTAAAAAAGAATCTAAGAAGGTAGCCAAGAAAACAGCCAAGAAGGCTGCTGAGGCTCAGGGGAAGAAGAAGGTTACAAGGGAGAGTACTACCAAGAAGAGGACGAAGAAGACCTGACGACAGAAGGATAAGTGAAAAGCACGAAACTCTAATATCGAAATCCGAAACAAATATAAATATCGAAATTCAAAGGCTCAAAACCGTTGATGCTGGAGGCCGGCAGTGGAGCTAAGACCCCACGTAAAACGTCCTTCGATAAACTCAGGGTAAACAAGGGCAGACAGGGCGTTAGGATTTTATTGATAATTGAATAATAAAATAAACATTTTACCGAAAATCCTAAATCCTAATATCAAAACTCTAAACAATATCGAATTACCAAACTACAAATGCTCAAAACAGTGCCCTTTGACC
>QNBT01000338.1 GCA_003644205.1 Planctomycetota bacterium
CGCATCTTGAGCCGTTACATTTGCAACGCTTTTAATCTCGCGTTCATGCCATAAATGCTCGGCATAATCAAGTTCTGGCACGGCTGTGGTTTTTCTAATAGCGTTGATGACAACTGTCGCACCCTTTTCCGAGGCTTCAAGCGCTCGTTTTATAGTCTCACCCATCGGCGTAAAATCTATCACTTTATTCAGCCGCCCCGGCGGCTCATCCTCCGGCCCCCATTGTCCTGAGCGACCGCAGGGAGTCGAAGGGCCTGCCCACTCGGCCCCTAATTGCCTCGCCAACTCCCTGTGCTCACCGCTCCTCGTAAAGACAAAGACTTTACTTTCAGGGTACTTGTGTCGTAAAACCTGTATCACAATATGCGCAGACGCCCCGAACCCATACAGCCCGATAACGTCACCATCTTCAATGTTGGCAAGCCGTATCGCCCGATACCCAATCACACCCGCACAAAGCAAAGGCGCCGCCTCCGCATCGGAAAAGTTAGCTGGTATCGGATAGGCGAAGGATTCCGGCGCTACAGTAAATTCTGCATACCCCCCGTCAACATCGAGCCCCGTCCATTTTGCCCTTATGCACAGGTTCTCCCTCCCGGATTTACAAAACCGGCACTGGCCGCACGACGAATTCAGCCACGTAACACCCACCCTTTGCCCGATATCCAGGCTCTTTGCCCCGGGCCCTTTTTCTACAATCTCCCCGACTATCTCATGGCCTAAGACAATAGGCAGTTTTGAAGGCTTTAATCTGCCCTCAATCTCATCTAATTCGGTATGACACACTCCGCACGCCAAGACTTTTAACAGAACCTCATTATCCTTCGGTTCCGGCCGCCGAATATCAACCAACTCCAAAGGCCGCTCCTCAATATCAGCGCATCTTGTCAACACCATCGCCCGCAATTCTTAGCACTCCTTTTTAATACAGCGTCATCTCCGCCGTTTTTAACTGCCTCAAGGCGTTGGTCGGTCGGCATGGAGCTAATTTGAGAACTTCCAAGCTCCATCTGTACACGGCCGAACAACCTCTGGTGCTCGGCGATATGACTTTCAAAAAGGTCATCATAGGGTCTTTGCATCGCTTGCTCTAATTGTTTCCGACAAAGCTGTCCTGCATATTCCTGCGGTAAGGGTTTTAAAGGTTCTTTGGCATTATAATCTGTTGCAGCGGCAATGTAGAATGTTACGGTATCTGCGTTAAGGATATCAAGAGAGCCATCCTTTGCCGAAATTGTCCCATCTTCGACTTCGGGAGCTTTTTTCACCATGCGGCCGGCTCGAAAACGATTCGGTCAAAGATTGACACCCGAATATAAACAGGATAAGCAGTATTGTAACGAAAAAGATGAAAACCGTGTTTCTCATAAACTCTCACCTTGCCTGAATGGTCGTATTCATACGTTCAAATTCTCCTTATAAGCGTTTTACCTTCGTTTGTCTGTCTTTTTCCGGGTGTGCTTCTGCCGCGATCAACGTAACTTTGCAAAAGGTCGGTCAGCTCTTTAACTTTTTCAGGGTACTTGTCCTGCAGGTTTGTAGTTTCTTCAATATCCATTTCAATATCATAAAGTTGTATTGGCGGTAAGTTTTTTGTCTCGTTTCTGTCTTCTCGCGGATAACTCCAGCCGCCTGAGCCGGGGCACAGTTCCAGTTTCCACTTGCCCTTGCGTATCGAAAAAAATCCGTGTGCGGAATGATGTACCGTCGCTTCTCTAAGCGGCTTTTTATATTTCTCCTGGAGCAATGCCGGCAAAAGACTTACGCTGTCTTCGCCCGCATTGTCGGGCAGTTCATATCCCACAATATCAGCCGCCGTTGCCATCAGGTCGGTAAGGCAAACGGTTTCATCGCATATAGAGCCGGATTTAATTTTAGCGGGCCATTTTGCGACGAACGGTATCCGGTGGCCACCTTCGAATATGTCGGCTTTGTGTCCCCTGAAGACATAGCTTGGGTCATGTCCATATTTTTCCAAGTAATCAAAATCGGCACCCGGCGTTGCTCCGTTGTCGCTTGTAAATATAATAAGCGTATTGTCTTCAAAGCCTTTTCGCTTTAGAGCCTTGAGTATTTGGCCCACCGTCCAGTCAACCTGCAAAACAAAATCACCCCATTCGTTCAATCCGCTTTTGCCCTGAAACTCTTTGCCGGGTATTATGGGCTTATGCGGGGCGGTGAGCGGAAAGTACAAAAAGAAAGGTTTTTCTTTCGACTGTCTTTCAATAAATCCAACGGCCTTCTTTGTTAATGTCGGCAGAACGTCAATGTGCTGGAAGTCCGGCGAGATGGCTCCTTTGCGCCAAAAAGCTTTGCCCCCCGATTTGTCAATTATCCTATCGGGAACCGCCGTCGGCATGTCGTTTTCAACATACACATACGGCGCCATATCCAGCGAAGCTGCGATGCCAAAGTAATAATCGAATCCTCTCGTAGTAGGTCCGTTCGTTATCGGCTTGGTAAAGTCAACATTTTTCGCATCCAGTTTCCAGTCTTCGGTATCTGCGTTTTTATTTACAAGTGACCATTCCCAGCCCAGATGCCACTTGCCAACACAGCCGGTATTGTACCCGTTTTCTTTCAGCATCGAAGCAACCGTCATTCTGTCAGGCTTAATCAGCGGTTTTGACCAGCCGCCAAGTACACCACTTTTCATTCGTGTTCGCCATGAGTATCTGCCGGTCATTATCCCGTAGCGTGTTGGAGTGCACACCGCAGAACCGGAGTGTGCATCAGTAAATTTCATACCAGCTCTTGCGATAGAATCGATATTTTGCGTGTTTATCTTGCCGTCTTCATTAAGGCAGGAAACATCGCCATAGCCAAGGTCGTCGGCAAGGATATAAACGATATTCGTTTTTTTTCTTGTAAGCCGTTGCCTGGCAGAGACCAATTCTTTAGCACACCCCAGGAAACCTGATAATCCCATAGAAACACCTGAAAGCCCTATCGCTTTTAAGAAATTGCGTCTGTCCATAATAAATCCTTACTCACTCAAACCGACCGATTAGATATAAACATATCGTTTAACTACTTGTGTTAAAAAACTTAACAGCCGTGCCCACAAAGTCGGCCCCGATGTGTCGGGATTTCGCTTCGTTCAACATCGCGCCTCCGGCCCCGACAGGTCGGGATTTTGCTGCGCTCAACATCCAGTATCCAGCATCAAGTATAAAGAATCAAGCCAAAAACCCCAGCCCCACATAGGCAAATTATTGGAATCGTCCCAAAGTTTGGGGATGAAATACTATCGGGGAAAAAGCGTTTATCGCGTTAGGGCTAACAGCAGGTAAGAAAACGGCTCCGAGAGGCTCCCGGAGCCGTTCTGCCGTATAGCA
>QNBT01000339.1 GCA_003644205.1 Planctomycetota bacterium
CGGCCAAAAGCATTGGGATTGACGTGCCGAACCTGTGTTATGATGCCCGTGTTACACCGTCCGGTACCTGCCGACTCTGCGTCGTGCAGATAGAGGGTTGTGCCGGTCTGAAGATATCTTGCAACACGCCGGTTGCCGATGGGATGAAGGTATGCACTGAGAACGAGGAAATCGCAGCGATACGAAAGACTATCCTGGAGTTGATTCTGTCCGAGCACCGAGTAGCGTGCCCAAGCTGTGATATGGATGGGGCGTGCAGGCTTCAGGACTACGCATACCGGTATCAGGTAGACGAAGGCAAATTCGGTTTGGCCGAGCGGGGCGCAGCAACACATAATTATGCTTCGAATAGCGAAGCAATACTTTATGACCGGGACAAATGTATTCTTTGCGGATTGTGCATCCGGTACTGCGAGGATGTACAAAAGGCAGAAGCTCTGACATTTTCCGGTCGTCTTGAACAATTGAAAGTCAGCACAGCATTTGGGATTGATCTTCATGAGAGTTCGTGCGTTCTGTGTGGGGGATGTGCCGAAATTTGTCCCACCGGCGCATTGCTGGACCGTGCAGCCATTGGTAAAGGCCGCGAAAAGGATCTGATCAAGACACGGACGACTTGTGCCTATTGCGGTGTCGGTTGCCAGATCGAGTTGAATGTAAATCCAGCGAAAAACGAAATCGTCCGGGTTACCAGTCCTGTCGGATGCGTACCCAACGACGGCAACCTCTGCGTCAAGGGCAGGTTCGGCATGGAGTTTGTCAACAGCCCCAAGAGACTGACCTCGCCGCTGATAAAGCGAGACGGCCGATTCCATGAGGCAACCTGGGACGAAGCGATTGATTATGTCGCCGCCAGACTCAATGAAATAAAAGCCGCCCACGGACCGGACAGCATCGCAGGGCTTTCCAGCGCAAAGTGCACAAACGAAGAAAACTACGTCTTCCAGAAATTCATACGGACTGCCATCGGCACCAACAATGTTGACCACTGTGCAAGGCTCTGCCACGCATCCACGGTTGCAGGCCTTGCAAGAGCATTCGGCAGCGGGGCAATGACAAACTCCATCGACGAGATTCCTAACGCAGGATGCATCTTCGTCATCGGCTCAAACACTACCGAAGCCCACCCCGTGATAGGCCTCAAGATCAAAGAGGCCGTAGTCAAAAACGGCGCCACCCTGATAGTCGCCGACCCCCGCGGTATCGACCTCGTACGCTATGCCAAACTGCACCTCGCTCAGAAACCCGGCAGCGATGTGGCGCTTATAAACGCAATGATGAACGTTATCTTCACAGAGAACCTGCACGACATCGACTTCATAAAGGACCGCACCGAAAACTTCGATGCCATGGCCGAGATAATAAAGGACTTCACTCCCGAACAGGCTGCCGAAATCACCACCGTTGCCGCCCAGCACATACGAGAGGCTGCGAGAATCTTCGCCCGGGCCTCAAGCTCCAGCATAATATACAGCATGGGTATTACCCAGCACACCACCGGAACCGACAACGTTCTCAGCCTTGCAAACTTAGCCATGCTAACCGGCAACGTCGGCATAGAATCCGCGGGTGTCAATCCGCTCAGGGGCCAGAATAACGTACAGGGTGCCTGCGATCTTGGAGCTCTGCCCAATGTCTATCCCGGTTACCAGTCCGTAGAAGAGCCTGCAATCAACAGCAAGTTCCAGGACGCATGGGGCGTGAAGCTTTCCGACAAAAAAGGGCTGACTGTCGTAGAAATGATGCACGCCGTCGAGGAAGACAAGATTAGGGCATTATACATAATGGGTGAAAATCCCGCTCTTTCCGATCCGAACCTAAACCGAACCCGCAAGGCCCTCGAAGATGTTGACTTGCTCGTCTCACAGGATATCTTTCTCTCCGAAACCGCCGAATACGCCGACGTCGTATTCCCATCCGTATGCTTCGCCGAGAAGGACGGCACCTTCACAAACACCGACCGCCGAGTCCAGCGGGTTAGAACAGCCGTCGCCCCGCCGGCAGGTGCGCGCGATGACTGGCAAATTATCTGCCAGGTAGCTACGAGAATGGGCCATCCCATGAGCTACGACTCAGTCTCCGACATAATGGACGAAATTGCTTCGGTCTCACCAATCTACGGCGGAATCTCCTTTGACCGCATCGATACGCTTGGTTTGCAGTGGCCCTGCCCCGACAAGGACCACCCCGGCACAAGATACCTGCACAAAGGAAAATTCACCAGAGGCAAGGGAAAGTTCCACCCCGTAGAATACAAATACCCTGCAGAACGTCCCAGCAAAAAATTCCCATTTGTCCTCTCAACCGGCAGGCAGCTTTACCAGTTCCATACCGGGACTATGACAAGAAAATCCGCCGTAATAAACCAGGTCTCGCCGACAGGCTATGTCGAACTGCATACCGAGGACGCAAAAAAACTAAATATCTCCGATGGTGACACCGTCGAGGTCATCAGCCATCGCGGCAAGGTAACTACTCTGGCCAAAGTTACCGGGAACATTGAAATCGGATGGCTCTTCATGCCATTCCATTTCTGCGAAGGCCCGGCCAACATGGTGACCATTGACGCACTGGACCCAATTGCAAAGATACCTGAGTATAAAACTTGTGCGGCAACAATTAGAAAAGTCTAATCAGTAATTACAGTTACGCAATATATATCGAGAGTTGTAGCTAAATGGGAGGTTGTCATGGCGAATAATTCAGCAAAGCAAAACAAAGAGAAAATGATTGAAGAAGAGGTGGAGGATCTGAGGCGGGAACTGGAACACTTCCAGCAGGAAAAGGAACGCGTCAGGACAATAGTCGGCAAAATCGGGGGGGTGCCCACATTTAATATAAGACTCTTTAACATTGTCTTTATAGCAGTAATGGCTGCCACCCTATTCATCTCCTTGCTCAGCAGCGAGCTTAGACTGCTCATGATTGAGTTGGCTACCGTAGCACTCGCGCTGAAGATTCTGTATATGATGCATTGCCAGAGCAAGGTCAATCATTTTCAACTATGGATGCAGTCGTCAATCGAGTGGCGAATCAATGAGATAATGAAACTACTCAGAAAAAACCAGAGGGATGCAGAGTCCGAATCAGCAAGAAGGGAGTCTTGATGGCTAACACAAACCAGCCGAAAGAGATTCATGGGCAGATATTGGAATTCATTGACTCCAGCCACTCGTTTGCCCTTGTTGCGACCTTGCTGGCTATAAGAGGAAATCTAACCCAAGTTACGCAGTTGTAGCAAAATAAAAAATTTTTTCGGCATTGAATCGGCGATTGCTGTTTGTCAATTCGGCTCACAAGCCCAAAGCCCGATGTAGTGAAGACCTACCCTCTTGCA
>QNBT01000340.1 GCA_003644205.1 Planctomycetota bacterium
CTCGACGGGTCGGAGCCGTTTTCTTACCTGCTGTTAGCCCTAACGCGATAAACGCTTTTTCCCCGATAGTATTTCATCCCCAAACTTTGGGACGATACCAAAAATTTTCATAAAAACAAACTTTTCCATTGACATCTCAACGACATTCGTGTATATTTCCATGTTATAGCATTTATCTGAAAAGCGATACAGTTGACTTGGATTTATGGTTAAGAAATGAGAGGTTATATTATGAATGACTTTATTAAAAATAACCACCGGTTACTTAGTATCTATTCCCGGGCAGCGCAATCGATCGGGCGGGCACTTGTATCGTTAGGAGCCATCTTCGTTGTTCTGTCTCTGGTAGAATCCCGGTCTCGCGTCAACATACCGATGGGGGTCGTCCACGGCATATTTCCGGGACTGATGGCAATGGCTATCGGGCAATTTATCTGGTACTTGCTTGAAACCGACTACCAGCCAGGCTGGATGCTGCGCCATGGAGATAAGCTTCTCTATCTATACGCAGTGCTGTTGGTTATGAATTCTGTTTGGGTCAGGATTCAAGCAATGGGGATAAGGGAGGGAGCTGGCCTTTATTATTCGCGGTTGGCGTTTCTTGTGCTGCCGGGACTGCTTGCACTCATAGGTAAAGTGTTGATTCTCGTTGGGCTGGGCCAGATTCTACGGCGCATCTTGCCGGTTATTGAAGAGTCACGGACATTGGTTTGAGAAATGGTATGAAATGATTCGTGTAAGACTTGATTATTTGCTTTTGGATAACCGGATGAAGCTGAAGGAGTTGGCCGAGGCTACGGGGCTGGCAGTCAACAACCTTTCTATTCTCAAGACGAACAAGGCTCGTGCAATTCGATTTTCTACTTTAGAAGCCTTGTGTAAGGCGTTAAACTGCAAGCCGGGTGATTTGCTCGAATATGTCGCAGATAGACCGGAGGATGCAGTGAACTCGCCAGCACCGTGAAACTGCTTTTGTCGAAACGCGGAGTGTGTACCTCAGAGGTATTTTGCACGCTTTTCTTGTACAAATGCACATGGAGCGGGATATTTGTTAAACCCTATCAAAATAGTAGATGAAGTGAAAATTCACTTGACTTGTGCGGCTGATACAAATAGAATCTGCCGGATTTTAATGTGCGATAATTTTTGAAAGAAGGAGACTTAAGATGGAAGATATTGTCAAAAAGCTGTTAGAAAACAAGTTGGACGAGGATAATCTAAGGAAGCTTTTGTCCCTTGGAAACCCTAAAATGCACGCATTTGTGGCTGAGGCGATTGAGCTTACACGGCCGGAGTCGGTTTTCGTGTGCGATGACTCAGATACCGATTTGGCATATATCCGCAACCGAGCTATAGAAAGCAACGAGGAAAGGTCCCTTGCGATTGAGGGTCACACCTGTCATTTCGACGGCCCCTATGACCAGGCCCGCGACAAGGCCAATACAAAATACCTACTTGCAGCCGGTACGGACCTTGGAGCAAGCCTCAATTCGACAGATAAAGAGGCTGGGACAAAAGAGGTTCTGTCGTTTTTGAAAGACTCTATGGTCGGCAGAGAGATGCTTGTTTGCTTTTTCTGTTTAGGTCCGGCAAATTCGGATTTTTCTATTGCCTGCGTTCAGATAACCGACTCGCCTTATGTTGCCCACAGTGAGTGTTTGCTCTATCGGGCCGGCTACGAGCAGTTCAAGAGTATCAGCGATTCACCTGATTTTTTCAGGTTCCTGCACTCCGAAGGCGAACTGGAAAACTATGTCAGCAAAAACATAGATAAGCGCCGCGTGTACATAGACCTCGGTGAAAATATAGTCTATTCGGTCAACACACAGTACGGTGGTAACACCATCGGCTTAAAGAAGCTCGCGCTGCGATTGGCTATCAACAAGGCTTCGAGAGAGGGCTGGTTGGCTGAGCATATGTTCGTTATGGGCGTGCATGGTCCTGGCGGCAGGGTAACATATTTCACCGGTGCATTTCCATCGGCGTGCGGCAAGACCTCGACATCGATGCTGCCCGGCCAGACTATCGTCGGCGATGACATTGCCTACCTGCGAAAAATGGGCGGCGAGATTCGCTGTGTTAATGTCGAAAGCGGGATATTCGGTATCATTCGCGATGTCAACTCCACCGATGACCCGGTCATCTATGAAGCCCTTACAAATCCGGGCGAAATCATCTTCGGAAATGTCCTTGTTACCGACGATGGTAAGCCTCACTGGCTCGGCATGGGGGCCGAACTTCCAACCGAGGGGACAAACTACTCGGGCCAATGGCACAAGGGCAAGACGGATGATAAGGGCAAAGAAATAAGCCCCTCGCACAAAAACGCCCGCTATACCGTCCGCATCTCGGAACTTTCCAACTGTGACGAGCATCTAAACACCCCTGAGGGCGTGCCCGTTGGCGCCATGATTTACGGCGGGCGCGACAGTGACACGCTTGTCCCCGTTGAGCAGGCCTTTGATTGGACCGAGGGCATCATCGCAAAGGGCGCAATGTTAGAATCCGAAACCACCGCTGCCACTTTGGGCAAAGAGGGTGTGCGGACATTTAATATCATGAGCAACATGGATTTTGTTTCGCTGCCCTTAGGCCGGTATATACAGAACAATCTTGATTTTGCAGAAGGTATTGCAAAGCCCCCGTTTATCTTTTCAGTGAACTACTTCCTCAGGGGCAAAGACGGCAAGTATCTAAACGGCATGATGGACAAGAAGGTCTGGATTCTGTGGGCCGAGCTTCGTGTGCACGGTGATGTGGAGGCTATCGAGACACCCACCGGCCTGATTCCAAAATACGAGGACTTAGCCGGGCTCTTCAAACGCGAATTAGACGAAGACTTTACTAAGGAAAACTATATCGAGCAGTTCACGATTCGTGTGCCTAATTTATTGGCCAAGATTGACCGCGTCGAGCAAATCTACAAGACCAAGGTGCCCGATACGCCGCAGATAGTCTTTGATGTATTCAACACACAGCGAAAGCGTCTAAACACCGCTAAAGACAAGCTCGGTGATTATATTTCGCCGTTCGACCTGTGAACAAACAGGGACGATGGTTATATTCCGAGTTGCTTCTTGATTAATGCAACTAATGAGTTTTTTATCTCGGGGTGTCTTGGAATGGGGGTCTGCCTGTCGGTTCCGGGATTTACGTAGATATCATGCCTGCTGCCGTGCCTTTTTGGACGAATGGATTAAAGCCGTGAATACCAAAGGTGGTTTCGGCGAATGGTCTTGGGCTGTTTCTTTTAATCCTGGTGATATTTCAGGGATACTTGATAAAGCCTGAGCGCATACCACAGGTTTCTAAATGACAAAGAGTGC
>QNBT01000341.1 GCA_003644205.1 Planctomycetota bacterium
ATAAATTGTACAGGACTTGCGGCAGCTTCTAATTTCACCAGGGCCCTCGAAGTAAATCTGGATATTACCGGCGGGTCGCCTCCGTACAACGTGTCAATTCAACAGTGGAAGGAAGTGATTCCGTGAACCGCTCCGAATTCATTTTGGCCATACATATAGATGACAATTTTCTCAACGTCGTCCATCTCGGTCGAACGGCAAATGGTTTGAGACTTTTCGCTTCTGAGACCGTGCCATTGGAAGAGGGCCTTGTAAAAGACGGTCAAATCATCAACACCGAATCTGTTTCTCAGAAAATTCGACATTTTGTCGCTCATGCCCGACCAAAACCTCACAAAGTCGTAATGCTCCCTTCCTGTACTACGGTGAGGTTAAAACCCTCCGAGTTCCCACACCAGCCGAAGGACCAGCTCCAAAACCTTGTCGAAGAGCAGATAAGAGAATACACCTTCTTTGGAAACAGAGAAATTGTCTTTGATTACTGTGTATTCGCCGCGCGAAATGCTGATACGCAGACCGTACTCCAGGCCGTTACAACCAGACGCGTAAGCGATTCATATTTAGCGGTTGCCCGCCAGGCCAAGTTGGCTTTGGTCAGGATTACCCCTGCCATAATGCCGATTATAAAACTAATGCTTGATAAATCCTCACCACGGATTAAGGATGTCTCTTTGCTGCTGGCCATCGAGTCTGCCTCGGGCAATATAAGTGTTTACAAAAACGCCCGGCCCCATCTTTGCCAAAACCTCAGCATTGGTGTAAATGATGTTTTAGAAAGTCAGGATGGCGCTACATCCCTGGCCGAGAAGTTAAAACCCGTTCTCGAATTTGCACAATCCATTGCCGACCACGACAAACTGGTTCTGAAAGTTGCCGCAGCTTGCAGCAGCGCTAGATTGTCTGAAATCGTTAGTAAAATCAAATCGCTTTTTAACGACGTCGAAGTCGGGCAAATTAACTCGACCGACATTATAAAACAGCTCGATATCAAAGGTGCCGACAACCAGCACCCCCCGATTTTCGCCTTTATATCTGCTCTGGACCATCTCGACGTTTACGAATTTGACGGGCAGTTAAACCTTGTATCAGCCGATTCCATCAACAGGCAAAAAACCAGGAATGAAATGTCGCTTTTGACAAAATGCATTATAGCGGTCATCTTGCTGTCCATCGCGGCCACGTACCCGATTGAGATGAAACTAAGAACTGTTGAAGCCTCCTCGGCCAACATCGAGGAAAAAATCACAGAGACAATACCAATGAAGAGGAAGGTTGCAGGTATAAAAAGCCGCATCAAAAAACTGGAGGAAAACCAGGCCGCTTATTCCGCAGCTTACGATATGCTCACTGTTATTCCCTGGGCGCAGATTTTGCGAGACATAGCCGAAAATATACCGAATGACATAAGAATCCTCGACATCTCTTCATCAGTTGATTCGACAAACTTTCTAATTATTGGACAGGCTTTGGCCGAAAGTAATGTGTACAGCTTTGCAAAGAAACTGCAAAAAACCGACTTTATAGAAACCGCAAAAGTAGATGAAGTCGAATATAGCAAGGACGGCGCCGCGACTTTACTGAATTACAAAATTGCCTGCAAAACAAACCCTTCCGGAAGCAATTTATGATTATAGAAAAACTGGAAAAACTTGATAAATCTCAAAGAATAAAAATTGCCGTCATGGCCGTAATAGCAACAGGCTGGCTTAGCTACTATGTCATTACAAGGAGCTCTGCAATAAAATTGAACCAGGCCGAAGCGAAATACACCGATATCCAGAACGAATTCGCTGACATGGAAACTCAGCTTATCGGCCTTTCAAAGCTCGAAGAACGCTTTGCATATCTGCAAAACCAATTTGACCGGCAGAAACAGAAATGGTTCACACGCACCCAGGCCCTGCAGTTCTTCGAAAATATAAACGCCATGGCCCTGGCACACAACTTAAGACCCATATCAAGGATAATTTCCGAACCGGAAATCCTTTTTGACAACAAGAAAGAAGAGGCCGAGCCTCAAAATCATTCGCTCAGAACTCAGTCGGCAAGGGTTATCGTTACCGGAAATTATTTTGACATCGTTGATTTTGTCGGCGACCTTACGCTCCCCGACCGCGCCCGGAAGGTCAGCATCCGGGACATGCATATAGCCCTGGCGCCCGGAGATGATTTTTATCCAAGGGCCGCATTCAACGTCGTCTTGTTGGTGGATTTATCACAGGAGGACGAAGCATGAAGCATTTACTTGTCGTAGTGATAATGCTGTCTGTGGTTCTTGGCCCCGTATCGGCCCTCGGACAAACCAAAAGGAATCCATTTGCACCGTTGGCAAAAACAACAATTCACACATTACCTGCTCTTGCCGAACCGCTCGACGAAAACAAAGATGCAGAAGTTGTTGAACTGAAGTTGAATGGGATTATCTTCAGTAAAGACCGACCGGTGGCAATCATAAACGATGAAGTCGTGGAAATTGGAAGCATAATTGCCGGCAGAAGGGTCTTGGCAATCTCAATCTCGCACGTTGAACTTCAATACTACGACAAAAAAGAAACCCTCAGGATAACTCCCAAATTCTTGTTCACCGTCAACAATAAGAATCAGTCGCAAGGCGATATTCAAAACAGTGTAACGAAATGAAGACCAAAGACGACCCGAAATTTAGAACGATAATTATGACACTCGCCTGCATTCTGGTTTGTGTAGCAGCCTTGCCGCTAAATGCAATTGCTCAGCAGCCTGTTGAGGTTGCCGACGAAAAAACTCCCCAGCAGGACCCGAAGGAGCAACTGTTTTCACTCAGCATTGATGATGCCGAGATAAAAGACGTTATCGAGGCCCTCGCCTACCAGGCCGACCTCAGTCTCGTATTGCCTGAAGAAGTAACCGGAAGAGTCAGCCTCCGTCTTAGAGACGTTACCTGGCAGACCGCGTTTGGTGCCGTCCTTCAGGCCGGAGGTTTCACCGCTACCCAAACCGACGGTGTGTTGTTTATTACCATCGCCGAAGAAGAGGAGTTGCCTGAAATTATAGCCGAATCGCTTTCTATCGAAGGATTTAATCTGAACTTTGCCAACGCAAAAAATGTCAAAGAAACTATTACTAAACTCCTCTCCGAAAAGGGGAAAATGGGGATAAACGAAAGGCTTAACAGCATTGTTGTCACAGATACCCCCCAAAATCTCAGCCTCATCCGCCAGGCGGTTCAAAAGCTCGATGTTAAAGCGCCGCAGGTCATGATTGAGGCTTTGATAGTCAACGTAAAATTGACCGATGAGTTCAAGATGGGCGTTGATTGGACACTGGGCACATCCCAGAATTCC
>QNBT01000342.1 GCA_003644205.1 Planctomycetota bacterium
TGCTCGATAACCTCTCGGCCAATCTTAACCGGCTCGGCTAACGGATAGCGCAGATACCAGAAATGCCCTTTTATTGTCTCATGCTCAACCTCGTCATCAGCCAACACAGTCTGTGTAGCCGGGTCCCAGTTCACCAGCCTTTTGCCTCTGTATATCAGCCCGTCCTTAAACAGCTTAAAGAATGCGGCCCTGACCGCCTTTGCACAAACCGCATCCATCGTGAAGCGAGTTCGTTTCCAGTCGCACGAACAGCCCATCTTCTTCAACTGGTCGATGATTCTGGCTTCGTATTTATCCTTCCAGTCCTGAACGTGGGCGACAAAGTCATCGCGTATAAAATCGGTCCTGCGTTTTCCCTGCCCGGCAAGGAGCTGCTTTTCCACGACCGTCTGAGTGGCAATGCCGGCATGGTCGGTGCCCGGTAACCACAGCGTGTTGAATTGCTGCATCCGCCGAAAGCGAATCAGAATATCCTGCAACGTATTGTTCAACGCGTGACCGAGATGCAAAGCCGCTGTTACATTTGGCGGGGGAATAACAATTGTATACGCACCCCTCTTGCTCCCATCGCCCGGCTCGGCATGGAAATAATCGCCGCTCAGCCAGATGTCTCCGGCAAGAGCTTCTATAGCTCTCGGTTCATAGACTTTAGAAAGTTGTTCGGCCATGATTACAATGCCGCCTGTCGAAATAAGTTGCCACAAAAAAATCCGGCAGAGTCATTCTGCCGGATACTATTGTAAGCAAAACACCCCTGTCTTGTAAAGGGTGCAGAATCCTCACCCTTTTACAAGTAAAAGGGTGCCACACGCAGGGTCATCCAATCGGCTCAGTCCATGCTCATGGTCATCAGGAACTCGGCATTCGACTTGGTCTTGGCCAATCTGCTCTTAAGAAGTTCCACCGACTCGACCATGTTCATCTCGCTCAGGACCTTACGCAAACGGTACACAAGCTCCAGTTCCTTGGCATCAAGCAGCAACTCTTCCCTTCGTGTGCCGCTCTTGCTGATATCAATCGATGGGAACGTCCTTCTCTCCACCAGCTTCCTGTCTAAGTGAAGCTCCATATTACCCGTGGCCTTGAACTCCTCGAAGATAACCTCGTCCATCTTGGAACCCGTATCAATAAGTGCCGTGGCGATAATAGTCAGCGACCCACCGTCTTCGATATTCCTGGCCGCCCCGAAAAACCGCTTCGGCATCTGCATAGCATTCGCATCGACACCGCCGGTCAGAATCTTGCCTGAATGAGGCATCTCCGTATTGTACGCTCGTGCTAATCGCGTAATCGAGTCAAGCAGAATAACCACGTCCTCGCCGTATTCGACCATCCGCTTGGCCTTTTCAATCACAATCTCGGCTACCTGACAGTGACGGGCGGCCGGCTCGTCAAAGGTCGAACTTATTACTTCAACATTGTCAGCGGTTTTTCTCTCCATATCCGTAACCTCTTCAGGTCGCTCGTCTATCAGCAGCACTATCATCTTCACGTCAGGATAATTCGAACTTATCGCGTTGGCCATCTTCTGGAGCAAAATTGTCTTGCCCGTCCTCGGCGGAGCGACAATTAGTCCGCGCTGACCCATGCCGATTGGTGTGGCAATGTCGATGATCCGCATGCTCAACTCTTCCGGCACCGTTTCGAGTATGAGCCTTTTGTCGGCGTGCAAGGGTACCAGATCGCGGAATACCACCTTTTCCAGCAGTTTGTCCGGCTCTTGAAAATTGATTGCCTCAACGCGAAGCAGTGCAAAATATTTCTCGGTATCCTTCGGCGGACGAATCTGGCCTGCCACTATATTGCCGCTTCTGAGGCCGAAACGCCTTATCTGTGAAGGCGAGACGTAAACATCGTCAGCCGAAGACAGATAGCTGTACTTCGGGCTGCGAAGGAATCCGTAGCCGTCCGGCAAAACTTCCAATACACCCTCACCGTACATCAGTCCATTCTGCCGAATTCGCTCTTTTAGAATCTTGAATACGAGTTCCTGCTTGCTCAGACCCATGTAATCCTGAACGCCTTCTTCCTTCGCCACTTTGTGCAGCTCAGCCGCGTCAAGGTCCTGCAGGTCCTTCAGGTGAAGGTCGCCCTTTTTGATACGCTCGTACTTCTCGTGAATAGATTCCTCGTCCATTCTCTCTTTGGTCTGCCTTTGGGTCGCCTCAGCCTGGGCGCCCTCGGTTTGGGCTGTCTCCTGCTGCTGTGGCTCTTGTTCGTCAGCGGCCTTGTCTTCCTTCAGCGCCTCGCCTTCGGCCTGCTCGACCGGTTCAGCCTTTTTCGCCTTTGCCTTGCGAGTTCGCTTCTTTGGGCTCTTTGTCGAACCATTTGTTGTTGCTGTTTTCGCCATAATCACTCCTTCTGCGTCACCACTAAATTGGTACGGATACGATACTTTCTACCTATTTTGACCATTCATGCCATACGACAGTTCATGGGAGTTTAAGAGACTTATCACTGGGCTGTGAAAATAATGTCAATTACCCGTTGACAATCTCGGATGAGACATCCCCGCTACGTCAAAACCTACTTTTTATCTATTATGATTGTGAAAATTCGATCGACCTGTTCGGCCGTCGCTGATAAGCCGGAATTGTTATCTACTATATAATCAGCTATTTTCTTCTTCTTGTCCAGAAAAATCTGGAAATTTTCTCGTTTTTTTAACTGTTTTTTTGAAAAACGCCCTTTTTCGGCTGCTCTGTCGGCCCTTTTTCGGTCCTCGCAATCCACAAAAATCAGCTTATCGCATTGCCGTAGCCACCCTGCCTCGGCCAAAAGAGGTATATCTAAGACAATCGCCTTTATGTCACTTCTCTTGTTAAGTTCCGCCATCAACTCGGCACATCCGGCTAAAACGGGGGGATGTATTATCCCATTAATCCTCGCCACCGCCTCTTTGTCTCCAAAAACCTCCTGCGCCAATCCCTCTGTGTCAACCCGGCCTGCTTCATCGAAAACCTCGCCCCCGAAGGCTTTTCTGATTTCCTTCTTGATATCGCTGTCTTCAAGAAGTTCGTGGGCTATCGCATCGGCATCTACCACGCCACAGCCCAATCGCTCAAACAGGCCCGCTACCGTGCTCTTGCCGGAGCATATTCCCCCCAATATCCCTATTACTACCTTCGGTTTTGCCATATCAACCACAAGCCACCATACCAAATAAAACCAAAGAAGTCAACACTTGTTAAGTCTTATTGATAATTGAATAATAAAATAAACATTTTACCGAAAATCCTAAATCCTAATATCAAAACTCTAAACAATATCGAATTACCAAACTACAAATGCTCAAAACAGTGCCCTTTGACCAGAAA
>QNBT01000343.1 GCA_003644205.1 Planctomycetota bacterium
GCGAGATTACCGCCGCTGCTAATATCCCGATGACAATATTCCTTGCTTTCATAGCTTATCCTTTCATGTTTTCGCTTTTATCAAACTAAAATCAGAACAAGGCTCCCACAGAAAAGCTGAATACCCGTGTCTCGTCTTCGTCATCCTTCATAAGCGGCGCTGCCAGTTCAAACCTCATCGGCACCGGTCCGAACCACTGTGGAATAAGTATCTGCAGACCCGTCCCAACCGAAGCCCTGACACCGCCGGAATCTATCGTGCCCGAATCAACAAAGAACAACAGGGATATCACCTCCTCGGTAAGAGGCACCGCAACTTCCGCATTACCTAACAAAATCCAGTCGCTGCCTATCGGGTCCTTGCGCTCCGGGTTGGCTATCGGAGTGGTAGGGTTGTACTGAAGCCCTCGCGTGCTGACGCCGCGATAGTCAAATCCTCGTAACGAGCCTGTGCCGCCGGCATAAAACTTCTCAAAAGGCGGAGCGTCGCCGACTACCGTCGCCCCGTGCAGTTTCACCTCAAGAACGGTCTTTCGGTCCGCCAAATCCTGATACAGCGTCTTATACCACCTTTGCGTGCCGCTGAGTATCCCGAACGTATGGTCGCCGCCCACTTGTTCGTAACCGGCGTTAAAATGATAGCCGGTGCTCGGGGTGAACCTGCTGTCGGTTGTGTCTTTACGAATATAAAGCCTTGCACCGAGCAAATCATTTTCACCTTTGACGTCCCTGATTTCCTTAGGGGCGTCGCCGTCAAGTCTGGCGACATCAACCGTCTCAACCCTGAAGGAAACACCTCTCCGCCACTTGTCCTTGTACCTCTTCTCAAAGCCGAAATATCCTTTCAGCCTTTCCTCGTTGTATGCTTCTCTGTACCTCTCAAAGCTCGAACCTGCCACGTCAAGCGATACGGGCTTGTCAAACAGATACGGCTCTGTGAAGCTGATCGAAAACGAGTCCTGTACGGTACCAGGCTCCAGCGCGATTCGCAGCCGCTGGCCGGCCCCCTTAAATGCCTTGCCCGTAATCAACTCTCCAAAACTCCGGGGCCAATCGGTGATGTCAAAGTTCCGCTGGTCGAACACCAGGTTTCCTATCAGGCCGCTGTCACTGGTAACACCTGCACCTAACATCACAGAACCGGTCTGCCCTTCGATAATGCCGACTTGTGCGTCTCGCCGGTCCCGCCGGGTACCGGCCGCCTTAATAAATATTGATTCGGCCAAAACCGACCTCTGTACTGTTTTTTCCAATTCGCCGGTCCCGTCGCCGCGGGCAATATCAGCATTAAACCATTGACCGGGGGCAAAATCCTCCTCATCAAGAATTCTCCGTATCACCTTGTCATGCGTTGATTCGTTACCTGTGATTATAACCTGCCCAATCCTGAACTGCTTGCCCTCGGTAATCTCAAATTGGGCGGTTACTTTTCCAGGCCCTGTAAATGAGCGTCGATGCCGCACCTGTGCATCGACAAAACCACGCTCCAGATAGCGACTCAGGATGTGTCTGCGGTCGAAATCGCCCCTTTCTTTGCTATAGAATCCTCCGACCTGCAGCTTCATACCTTCAGTGAGTGTCTCATCATCAAAGAATTCGTTGCCACTGATAATAATTTGCTCAATTGTATAGACCGGCCCTTCTTCTATTGCGAACCGAACATAAGCAAGTTTGTTATCTTCGCTGAATCTTGAATCCACGTCTATCTTAGCGTCGAGAAATCCCTTTTTCTGATAAACATCCTGCAGCTTCGTAAGGTCTTCGGAGATTACCTGTTGGTCGTAATAGACAGGCCAGAACAGGAACTTGCGCGAGCGCGTTTTGATCGCCTTTGCCAGTTCTTTGCTTTTAATCGATTCGCTACCCTCAAATTCGACCTGCCGGACCTTGACCCTTGGTCCTTCTTTTATATCGTAAACCACCAGGCCCTGACCGAGCCCGGCTTCGTCGAGGCTTATCTCGACGAAGGCGTGTCCTCTTTTATGATACAATTCGGTCAGCCGTCCAATGCCGTCTCTTACGAGAAACACATCGAGATAGTCTCCCTGCTTAAAGGCCAACTCCTTTGCCAGTTTGCCCGAACTTATCTGCTTATTACCGTTGAATACAAGCTGCCTGACAAGGTTTTTTTCGACTACCACAAATGTCAGTTTGACGGCACCTTCGGCAACGGCGGTGTTGTAGTAAGCATATTCGACCCCGTCAATCCGGGCGATTCTCCGTGTATCCTCCGTCGCCGAGTCCGCATCGAATAACTGGCCTGTCCTTGCACGGACGGTTGATAAAATCTTAGCTGTGCTTATCGTAACATTGCCCTTCGTTTCTATAGTGCTTATGCGCATTTGCTCCAGGTCCGAAGCTGAGCCGGTATCTTGAGCCGGGCAGTAGCCGCCAAAAACCACGAGAATAAAAAAAATAAAAGCAAACCACTCGCTTAAGCAGCGGTACAAAGGTATAAGTTTGCCGACATTCTTGTGCCCTTGTGCTCTTGCGTCCCTGTGCTTTTGGATATGTGCTGCCATTTGAACCCCCTAAAATGGAACCTCTGTGCCTGTATCCGGTACATAAACTTTGTCCTCTTGTACTTGTGAAAGATTCTCGAATCGTGTGAACCGTCTATCAAAATAAAGTTCCACTGTTCCCGTTGGTCCGTTTCGTTGTTTGGCTATTATAACTTCGGCTACATTCTCTTTATCTTTATCGACCGTTCTCCCCCCGGTACGCATTGTGCTTCCGTCCTGAGTTTCCTCGCCCACCTCCTTGTTAACCTCTTTTTTATAGTAATCTTCGCGATGTAAAAGCAGAACAACATCGGCATCCTGCTCGATGCTGCCACTTTCACGCAAGTCACTCATTCTCGGCCTGTGCCCCTCCCTGTGTTCTGGAGACCGATTTAATTGGCTGAGTACTAAAACCGGGATACAAAGCTCCTTAGCCAAACCCTTCAGGTATCTTGACATTGTGCTTACCTCCTGCTGGCGGGATTCGACTCGCACATCAAGATGCATCAACTGTAGATAATCAATGATGACGCACTGTATATCGTACTGACTCTTGTACCTTCGGGATTTTGCACGAATGATAAGAGGTGTTAAACCAGGAGTATCATCTATATAAATAGGTTTATCAAAAAGTTCACCGCAGGCATGTTGAAGTCTCTCAAACTCACTATCATCAATAATTCCTCTGCGAACCCGTTGCATATCTACCTTTGCACGACTGCACAAAAATCTTTCCGAAAGCTGCTGCTGGTTCATTTCCAATGAAAACATTGCTAATGGAATACCCCTGTCTACCCCAATATACTCGGCA
>QNBT01000344.1 GCA_003644205.1 Planctomycetota bacterium
CCTGCAATAATAAATTCAATCGCATCAGATGGCGTTCTGATTCCGCCACCTCCCAGAATTGGCACACCAGCCGATTTGGCCACCTCGCTGTAAACCTTATTTACAAGATATACCGCGATAGGTTTTATCGCCGGGCCTGAGAGTCCCCCCGTCCTGTTCGCAAGGAAAGGCCGCCGGCTTTCAATATCAATCACCATCGCGGTAAAGGTGTTGACCAAGCTAAGGGCATCGGCACCGGCCTCGACCGCTGCACGAGCGGTAACGGTTATATCCGTAACGGTTGGGGTCAATTTTACTATCAGCGGCTTAGAACCTGCTGCCTTTTTAACCGCCTTTGTAATTTTCTCAACCTGCTTTGGGTCCGTACCAAAGGT
Organism: Planctomycetota bacterium; assembly: GCA_003644205.1. Taxonomy (GTDB): domain Bacteria; phylum Planctomycetota; class Phycisphaerae; order Sedimentisphaerales; family Anaerohalosphaeraceae; genus QNBT01. The sequence goes on from QNBT01000344.1 coordinate 375, forward strand.
AATCCCGCCTTCCTTAACGTTCGGGCAGCTTATATTAAGTTCTATCCCCGATATCACATCCTCGCCCGCCAACCGCTCAGCAACCGCCACATAATCAGAGATTTTTTCACCTGCTACGTTCACAAACACGGGTACCGCAAGCTCCTTTATAATCGGCAGCTTCTCCTCTATAAACCGCTCAAGGCCGATATTTGCAAGCCCGATTGCATTGAGCATCCCGGCGTCGGTTTCAACTATCCTCGGCGTCGGGTTACCTTTGCGAGGTTTTAACGTGATACTTTTGGTGATAAAGCCACCCAGCTTGCTGATGTCCATATATTCGGACAATTCATCTGCATATCCACCCGTCCCCGACGCCGTCATCACCGGATTTGCAAACCTTACACCTGGAAAATCCACACTGATATCGACCTTATCGGCGCTCAAAGACTACCTCCCTCGCATCAAACACCGGCCCATCTTTACAGCACAGCTTATACTCTGTCTCGCCTTGGTCGCCTAATTTACACTCAACAGCACAGCTCTGGCAGATGCCAATCCCGCATGCCATCATCCGCTCCATACTCACCTGGCAGTCTATACCGCGCTCACCAGCCAGCTTTGCTGTTTCCGCTAACATCGCCTCAGGTCCGCAGCTATATATAATCACTTCGGACGTGTCAGGCTTATTTTTCCTAAGCCATCGCCTTACACAGTCGGTTACAAATCCTCTAAATCCAGCCGAGCCGTCATCTGTGGCAATGTACGATTCAATCCCAAACCTGGTGAATCCACTAACACCATGCCCATTTTTATTGGAAACTTGAACAGTAAAGGGAAAATCCTCAAAGCTCTTAGCTCCGGCAAATACAACCACCCGCATTTTCGGGGAATTGGCTTGTAGGAAACCCATCAAGTGCATCAATGGTGGTGCCCCCATCCCCCCGGCGACGAGTAGGGCATACTTTTTACCCACTGGCACCGAAAAACCGTTGCCAAGAGGCCCGATTATGCTTAGCTTATCACCCTTGCCAAGCGTGGTCATACGCAACGTCCCGGGACCAAGTACACAATATAATATCATTACACGGATCTTGTTCCGGCTGTCCATTGTTACATCGCAGAAGCTAAACGGCCTGCGAAGAAGAATCTGTTTGTGTGCAATATCCGCAATATCGTTGCTGATAATGCCCGTCCTGGGCAGTCCAACCCCCGAAAGCCTTATTTGGGCAAACTGTCCGGGTTTAACCTGCGAAAAGCTTTTGGCGGCTTCGGCCTCAAATAGAAGCGTCAATCGGCCAAATCGCTGCTTTATCGCGGTGTTTTCAATGACGGTGGCGATAACAGCCTTTTCATTTGATTCTGCCATAATACACATAAGTCCTTGTCATATATGTGCTTACATTGACAAAGGCCATAAAAAAGCTTCCGGAACATTCATCCACAGATATTCCGGAAGCATACCACGGCAAAGAAGAAAGCCGCCTTTTTCGATTCTGGTTATCGGACCTCTCATCAAAGACCCAATCACTCTCTCTACTATATCAATCGGCCTATCCGTTGTCAATGACAGCGAGAAATTTAGCAAAATAAAATTTGTGTGTTTATAAAGTCTGCATTCACAAGTGCTTATAATACGAAAACTTTTTTAAATACTTTTGTAAAAAGTTTTCATCGCGGCCTCCTGTATTATCTTCAGTGCTACTTTGTGTCGTTTTGCTGCCGCGGCGCAGTCGGCATACTCAGGCTTAGCGATTACTAATTTGCCCCCGGCCGATGCCGTTTTGACTCGGATTTCGCCATACCCGGTTTTGACGGTGACGAATTTGCGCGCCAGCTTACTCCTTTGCACAATCTGTTTTCTAATTCCTAAGGTAAGACCCTGCTCAAAGATAATTCCTTCCATCCGGCCTCTGTCAGCAGGTCGGCATATCACCGTTAGTTTCACGGCGGGCCGGTTGTGTTTCATCCCAATGGCAGTGGTGAATACGTCGAGGGCACCTTCTTCAAAGAGTTTCTCTATTACAAATCCGATTCGCTCGCTCGTAACATCGTCAACATTTGTCTCTAAAAGGTACACACAATCAGCATCAGTGTCATCCTGGCCCGCAGACTCGCCTATCATCAGCCGCAGTACATTCGCAAAATCACCCGACTCAAATGCCCCTGCACCGTATCCGACAGACTCTATCTTCATAGCCGGCAATAAACCAAATTCATCAACGAAGTTAGCTAAGATTGCAGCTCCGGTCGGCGTGAGAAGTTCCCTGTTGCCAGGACCACCTGTTACAGGGATTTTTGCTTCTTTCAGCAATGCGGCGGTCGCTGGAGCGGGCACCGGCAGATAACCATGTTCGATTTTGACGACCCCCCCGCCGACAGATACATCCGATGAGTACACTTTCTCTATGCTAAGAAAATCCAGACCGATACAGGCGCCGACTATATCAACGATTGAATCGACAGCTCCTATCTCATGAAATTGAACCTCGTCGGTATCCTTGCCGTGAATCCTGCCCTCCACGCGAGCAAGGCCTTGAAATATCTCAATCGCGCGCTGTTTGGCCGATGCGGCAATGTTGCTGTTGTTTATCAGCTTGGCTATATCGGTCAAATTTCGCTGCCGCTGGTCTGAACACGACGGCTCAAAACGCATAGCCGTTATCCCACAGCGTTTTGTCTGCGATATCTTTACATCCAGACCTTCTATGCCAAGTGAGGCAAGATGGTCAACAAGAAACGCCTTCTCCAGGCCGGCATCTAACATCGCCGCTACGACCATATCGCCTGCCGCCCCGGCGAAGCAGTCAAAATAGGCTATCTTCATAACCATCCCTTAAAAGTAACGGAGAGGGCGGGATTCGAACCCGCTTTCTCTATTACATATTAGCCTGAGCGGATTTACAACGCAAGTCTTTTTTATCCAAGGAATTAGGCGTTACGATAAGTTACCG
>QNBT01000345.1 GCA_003644205.1 Planctomycetota bacterium
AAATCGGCTGATTGAAGTTTCCAGCGGCGGTTCGGCTATTGCCAGGTATTATTATGATTACGCAGGCAGGCGGATTGCAAAGGTGGCAGGCAGTATTGAAACTACATATTGTTATGACGGTGACCATGTTATCGCTGAATACGAAGGTGATACATTAGTGCGCAAATTCATCTACGGGCCGGGTATTGATGAGCCTATTGTTATGATTGATGTGACTGACAGTAACAAATATTACTATTATCACTTTGACGGCTTAGGTTCAGTTGTGGCACTTTCCGATGAGAATGCTGATATTGTAGAAAAGTACACCTATGATGTTTTCGGTAAATGTACTGTACACAGGCCAGGTGCGGATGGCAACTGGGGCACAGGAGATGATGTAATCGACGATAGCTCCCTGTACGATAATCCATATATGTTCACATCCAGAAGGCTGGATTCTGAAACCGGGCTCTATTATTATCGTGCCCGTATGTATAATCCACAAATAGGCAGATTCTTGCAGACTGATCCCGTTGGCTACAGCGCCGGCTTGAATTTGTACACTTATTGTGGAAATAATCCCTTAAACTGGACTGATCCCTATGGACTGGATAAAAATGACCCCAACGAACCGCCAGATCCCAATGAACCCCCCGACCCCGAACCTGACGAACCCGAACCAAAATTACCTGAAACTGATGAAGCTGGAAGGGATCCATTTGGCTTTGTTCCTCCCGGGGATCGCGACGCATTCAGCGATTGGCTTGAGGGGCAGAAAGAAAAGGATGGGGGGCGGGGACCCGCGGATCATTATACCCCAGAGGAGCTTGTGGAGAAATATAAGGAATGGATAGCTTTAGGCAGGCCAAGGGGCAGTAAAACAAAAGCTAAAAAGCCATGGCAAGATCGGAATAACATAGCATTTGCTGCCGGAGCTGCCACCGGTGTAGGAATTTATTTTGGGGGCAAGAAGGTAATTGGAGTGCTTTTGTGTTTGATCCCCGATCCGTTTACTACTACTGCTGGTGCTGTTTTGATAGTAACACCGTAAGTATTTTGTTTATGCTATAAGTTTGACAATAATAGGCAGGTATTATTGGAGATTACAAATATGAAGCGTAAATCTAAAAGAAGACGTATTTATCGAGATCGCTATCGTTGTGTTATGCTCCGTTTTGCTGGGAAGTATCTGGATCCAGATGAGATAACGGAGCAGCTTGGTATTGAACCCTACTTTGCGGGGAGAAGAGGGAAGATAAAAGGTAAAAGTGGTGAAACTTATAATAGGCAGTCTGGGTATTGGAGCATGAGTTCGCGTCTTCGGCGTAATGCAACTTTGCAGAACCATGTAAAAGATATTCTGGAGCAAATCAGACCCAAGAAGAAGGTATTACTCGGGATATTGCGTGAATATAGTGGGGATTTGAATATTGCCGTACAGCCTCATGAAGAACTCGCGAATGTGGGATATACATTTCCTGCAAGTTTACTTGTTGAATTTGTTTCCTTGGGTTTTGATATTCGATTCTCAATTTATCCGTCTTGGGATTAGTAACATCGGGGAAAAGAAATTCATCTACGGTCCGGCAATTGATGAGCCAATTATTATGATTGATGTCTCAGACAGCAACAAATATTACTATTATCACTTTGACGGTTTACGTTCTGTGGTAGCCCTTTCCGATGAGAATTCGGATATTGTCGAAAAATACACCTATGACGTTTTCGGTAAATGTACGGTACACAGGCCCGGCCCGGATGGAAACTGGGGCACGGGAGATGATGTAACCGATATTAGCTCCCTGTACGATAATCCATATATGTTCACGTCCAGAAGGCTGGATTCTGAAACCGGACTTTATTATTATCGTGCCCGTATGTACAACCCGCAAATAGGCCGATTCTTGCAGACCGATCCCGTTGGCTACACAGCCGGCCTGAATTTATATACGTACTGTGGAAATAACCCCCTGAATTGGGCTGACCCGTATGGGCTGGATAAAAACGACCCCAATGAGCCACCTGATACTCCTGATCCGAATGAACCTCCTGATCCCGAACCTGACGAACCCGAACCAGACGAAGTACCCGTCCCACCTGATTTACTAGATGAATTGGGTGAATTGCCCACAAGAGGGCCACATGAACCATTTCGACACTTTCCGGTAGCCCCCAATAGGGACGCTCTTCCTAATCGGGGGAATTATGACGTGGGGAATAGATGGGGTAATTTGGTGGATGACTCTGGGCTTCATGGATGGAATCAGAGAATTCCAGGAGGATGGCATTTAACGGTGGATGAAGGTCACGGTAATACAGTGTGGGCTCATTATGATGCTTATGACTCTACGGCAGGTTTTTTGCAAAACGTACAACACATGTACTATGAAGCAGCAGTCTCTCCTAGTCAGCGTTATGAAAGTGGACCATATATTTATGGGGAATAAAATTGAAAAAAACATATAGAGCACTTATTTTATACAATGGAATTGTAATACTGATCCCAACTCTTTTGTTTTATGATTCTGGGTTTTTTGATACCATTTTGCCAATCGCTTTCCCTGGATTCTTTTGTGTGTCTATCGGTGTCTTTTTGGGAGACAAACTGAAAGGCAAGATGTACACTGGTGGTATAATTGGCTTGTTTGTGTGGGCAATTTCAATGTTCCTATTCATAAGATGGATGATTACACATAGCACATAGTGTATAGGGATATTATTGTGGAAGTAGGTATATTGAAATGAAAATTTGGGAACCAAAAAATTCTGCTGAGTTAAAAGCCTTAATGACCCACTTGTGTGGTTGTCATGATGCAAGCATAACTCGGATCAGTTTCATAAAGGATAGAACGTTTGACGAAGATGGCAATTTGGTATACCCATTTGGCGATACGAACGAATTTGTTAACTGTAATGTTGAGATGGAGCTACTTCTGAATTGCTATCCAGGGGCAAAGAAGCAACAAGTTGTTGTTTTTAAGTTTATAGATACAAGAATTTTTGTATTCATGCAAGACGAAAGTTTCGATTATTCAAATATATTCAAGGTCGATGGTAATATTGGAGACGATTCTCAATTTAACTTCATTTTCTATTCATCAAGACTATATACGTCAAAACGAAATGACAAAGTCAAATCTTTGGAGCTGTCCTGTGCGAAAGTGATTTGCACAGAATTATAGGGAGGACGTTTTATTTATGGCCTTAAGGAACATGACAAACAGTTTGTAGCTAAACATGAGCAGGATACACGATTCCGTAACTTCATCTATGTCCCGGGGACTGATGAGCCTGTTATTATGATTG
>QNBT01000346.1 GCA_003644205.1 Planctomycetota bacterium
CCTTTGACCAGAAACAGCTTTTTCGGGCATTAGAGCATTTGGATTTTGAATTTGTTTCGGATTTAGGATTTAGAAATTAGGATTTCATCGTTAGCGTTTATTTATTTTTCCAAAGAGCAATAGATTGTAGATTTGATATTTTATATTGTGAATTGATTTGAGATTCTTCCCCGGCGCGCCCCCGAGGTGTCGGGACACGCGGGACTCAGAATGACCTTTTAATAGATTCCTCGGCAACCCGTTCGACTCCCTGAGGTCGCTCCGGCCTTCGCACAAGGCTACCGGCTTCGCTATTTTACTTCGCCATCCTCCTCCGCACGAGGCTACGGAGGACAGGGGCTACGAAGAAACCAGCTTCGACGGACAAGACAGAGGACAAGCAAGTGCGGGATGACATAGAGTGGTGCGATGCATCGCACCCTGCGCCGTCGGTCCCAGGACGAACACCCTTTTCGAAGACAAGTGTTCCACCCAACGTCAGACTCCTAAGACGAGGGGGTTTGAGAATTTGGTATTGACAAGGGGCCGGGAGAAGTGGAAGATGGGCTAAAAAGGGTGGCAAAAAAGGAAAGTAGGTGTTGAAAATGTCCGATATAATTGTATTGTACGTTTATTAACAGTATAAAGTAATCCCATCCGGCGGGCCCCGGGGTTTCGGGACAGGTGGGGCAAAATAATGAATTTATGCGATTGACAAGGGAAGTTTGATGTTTTTCAAGTTTTCGCAAGATAAGATTAGTCCGAATGTCCAGCAGCTCGTGCAGACCCAGCCGTACCAGCGAACGCGGGAGATGACATTAGGTGATTTGCTGCTGGAAAACCGGATAGTGTTCATGGTCGGCGAGATAAACTATCCGATGGCAACGGAAGTGATAATGAAACTTCTGCACTTAGATAATAATAAGCCCGGCAGGGAAATCAGCCTGTATATCAATTCGCCGGGGGGTAGCGTGGATGATACGATGGCGATTTACGATACGATGCGTTTTGTGAACTCGCCGGTGGCGACATACTGTATAGGCAGGGCGCAGTCGGGAGCGGCTATAATATTGGCGGCCGGTGAGAAGGGCAAGCGTCATGCGCTTCCTCATGCGAAGGTAATGCTGCATCAGCCGTGGGGCGGGATAACCGGGCAGGCGGCGGATATCAAGATTCAGGCGGAAGAGATCGGCAGGGCGAAGAAGATGATAAATGAAATCCTGGCCAGGCATACGGGTATGAGCGCCGAAAAGCTCGCCGAAGAGACCGAAAGAGACAAATACATGACGGCCGCCGAAGCGCTGAAGTATGGGCTTATCGATGAGGTTCTGCACGAGCCGGAGGAAAAAGATAATGGTGATAAGGATAAGGACAGTAAAAAGAAGCCTGACGATAAGAAGTAGTATTGGAATTGAAGTGCCTGCTCCTAAGCCGGCTGAATTGATTTATAAGGAGTTTTTTTCAGATGGCAGTGAATCAGAACCTGGTACCGATAGTGATAGAAAAGACCGGCCGAGGTGAGCGCTCGTATGACATCTATTCGAGGCTGTTGAAGGACAGGATTATTTTCTTAGGCGGGCAGATTGATGATGACACCTCTAATCTGATTATCGCCCAGATGTTGTTTTTGAGCAATGATGACAGCAAAAACGATATTCATTTTTACATTAATTCGCCTGGCGGTACGATAACAGCGGGTCTTGCGATTTACGATACTATGCGTTTTCTTCGGTGCGGTGTGGCGACTTACTGCGTGGGTCAGGCGGCGAGTATGGCGGCGGTACTGTTTTCGGCGGGCCGGCGCGAAAAACGCTTTATTCTTCCCAACGGCAGGGTTCTGCTGCATCAGCCGATGGTTTCGGGCGTGATGACGGGAGTGGCGACGGACCTGGAGATTGAAGCGAAGGAAATCCTGCGTCTGCGAGCAAGGCTGTACAAAATATTGGCCGAGCACACGGGTAAAGAGGCCGAGCAGATAGAAAAGGACTGCGACCGGAACCTGTGGCTTGAGGCGGAGGAGACCATCAGCTACGGACTTGCCGACAGAATTTTGAGGAAAGCGCCCGAGGTTGTGAGTAGCGACAAATAAAAACCATCACCCGGGGTTCGCATAAGGAAAGCAAGCAAGGCAATGAGACGTCAAATGACAATTCCTGTCTTAGTTATTGTGGCTCTGTTGGGCCTTGTGTGCGGGTGCGATAATGGTGGGCGTTCGTCTTTGCGTGACGAGTTCGAGACGTTGAGCCGGGAAAGGGGCGAACTGAAAAGGCAGGTTGAAGAGCTGCAAAGTGAAAATAAAGAATTGACCGGCCGGATAGGGCAGCTTGCAGCTTTAACCGACGAAACGAAGCTGGAAGCGTTGCCTGAGCTTGAGAGAATTGAACTTGGCCGGCGGACCGGACTGTATGACAAGGACGGCGACGGCCGGAAAGACAAACTTGTTGTTTATATCAGCCCTTATGATACTACAGCCGATACTATAAAGGCCCCGGGCAGTGTAAAGATTTCACTTTGGGACCTTAACGCCGGTAGCGAGGGGGCACAGCTTGGCGAGTGGCAGATTGCGGGCACCGAGCTTAAGGGGGCGTGGGCGGGGACGTTTCTGACGAACTATTACAGATTGACTCTGGATGCGGGCCAATACCTTACCGGCGACGAGGGTGAATTGACACTCAACGTTACGTTTACCGATTACATCGGCGGCAAGGTGCTGACCGCCCAAAAAGTCATAAAACCTTGACCGAACACACATTCGGGTTTAAGATAAGCGGCAAGGAGATACAAAGTTGGCCAAGAATCTGACTATGCCGAAAGACAGGATTGCTGATTTGTGTGGGCGTCATCATGTCCGCCGGCTTGCCGTTTTTGGGTCGGTTCTGCGGGACGACTTCAGTCCCGATAGTGATGTGGACATACTCGTGGAGTTCGAAAAAGGCTGTGAGCCGGGATTTGCTTTCTTCAGGATTCAGGAAGAACTTTCCGAACTGCTCGGCTGAAAAGTCGAGCTCCATACACCGAATTTTCTAAGCCGATATTTTCGGGATGAAGTTCTCAAAACAGCCCAGGTACAATATGTCAAAGAGTGAAGATATTGTCTGTCTGCACGTAACTGTCCCAAAATGTGTGGTTGAAGTATAAAAAATAAGGTCTCCTTGCCGATATTAACTAAAAAAACGGTAAGGAGACCAAAAATGATTCGATATATTGTTCCATCGGTCAATTCTCACGTAAAACTTGAGCGATGCTGTCCGTACTGCCGACGCAAAAATGGAAACATTCATTCCAGTATCAGGTATAGAAG
>QNBT01000347.1 GCA_003644205.1 Planctomycetota bacterium
ATAAAAAAGGAAACTACGTTCAGGGGATAATCATGAAAGGTGAAATTTAATAATTAACGGTATTCAAATTCTCGGCACTATCTCAACGGTTGATACAGTCATTGTTATTGCGTACTTAGTCGGTATTATGGTTGTCGGCATTTTGGCAGGGTACAAGAAGCACACTTCTTCCGATCAGTTTTTCCTTGCCGGTAGATCGCTGAAATGGCCCATTATCGGGACGGGTCTGTTCTGTGCCAACATTTCCACGATCCACCTTGTTGGATTGGCTTCATCAGGGTACAAGCATGGTTTGGTCATAGGCAATTTCGAGTGGATGGCATCCTTCTGCCTGATCTTACTGGGTATCGTCTTTGCACCGTTTTATTTCCGCAGCAAGATCAGCACGCTTCCGGAATATCTGGAAAGACGCTATGGTAGCGGAGCGAAAACTTTTCTGGCCTTCATATTCATTATGTCGGCACTGCTCATTCATATAGGCATCAGCCTCTACGCCGGGGCCAAGGTACTGGAGGCCTTTTTTGGTATTCCTTACTATTACTCCATTATTGGGATATCGGTTATTACGGCTATCTACACGATCATCGGCGGGCTAAAGGCAGTTATGATAACAGATGCGATCCAGGCGGTTCTTTTGCTTGCAGGCGCCGCACTGCTGACATTTTTCGGTATTCAGGCTCTTGGCGATATGGGTATTGACAGTTGGGCAGCCTTCAAAGCGGTATGCAGGCCGGGTCAATTGAGCATGATTCAACCGATAAAAGTTGCCGGCCCGCAGGGCGGATTTGCTCTCAATGAGTTTTCCTGGTATTCGATCCTTTTCGGGTATCCGGTATTGGGTATATGGTATTGGTGTACTGACCAGACTATCGTCCAGAAGGTTCTTGCCGCAAAGACCGAAAAGGACGGTCGCGATGGAGCGATCTTTGCAGGTTACCTGAAGATCCTGCCGGTGTTTCTGATGGTACTGCCAGGCGTTATCGGGTATGTCCTTTTCAAGGATAAAATTGGCGCCGATAATGACGCCACTTTGATGGTTATGATGCAGGAACTGCTTCCGGTTGGTGTCAGGGGTTTGATGGCAGCCGGCTTGCTGGCGGCGCTGATGAGTACTATCGAGGCGGCGCTTAACAGTACGGCAACGCTAATGTCCGAAGATATTGTCAAACGCCTGCGCCCAAATATTTCGGACGCCAAACTGGTATCGATCGGTCGGATCACGGCTGGTATTGTTGTTGTGCTGGCGATGCTCTGGTCCACACAAGGCGGCAAATTTGGGAGCATCTTCGAGGCGATCAACAAGATCCCAATGGCTTTTGCACCTGGTATTACGGCCGTATTCCTCTGGGGCGTTCTCTGGCCTCGCGGCAATAAGTACGGTGCCATGGCAACGCTGATTTTCAATGTCGTCATCGGACTTATATACCTCGCTATCGACATCCCGCTGATTGGAGAAAAACAACTTATTGCCGGAGAGTTAGGCATCCCGTTTATGCAGGTGGGTTGGTATTTCTTCCTGATGTCCAGCGCGGTCTATTTCACAGTAAGCATGGCAACGCCGGCACCCGCGAAGGAAAAAACGCAAAATCTTTGCTGGACACGTCCGCTCGACACATTGCGAGGCAAGATGGATGGGACGATAACCGACCCGCGCGTAATGGCGGCGATCCTTTTTATTATTATGACAGTTCTATATGCGATACTGCACTGAGAATATGTTAGTATCAGTTGCACTTATGAGTTGAATCTGCTTAAAATTGTTTGCATTGAAAGGGAAGAATAATGTTTAGTAAACAGTTAAATGGGAAATCCTGGATTAAATCAAGAAGAGATTTCTTGAAACTTGCAGCGCTGACCGCAGGAAGTTTACCGTTTACTGGTTGTTTGGAGTCTAAAGTTTTAAAGAATACCGGCAAACGCTCTAATGTGGTTTTCTTTCTTGTCGATGATCTGGGGTGGAGCGACATCGGTTGCTACGGAAGCTCTTTTTATGAAACGCCGGCGATCGACCAGTTGGCAAAAGAAGGCGTGCTTTTTGATAACGCCTACGCTACCTGCCATGTCTGTTCACCAAGCCGTGCGAGCATTCAGACGGGCAAGTATCCCGGGCGAACTGATTTAACTGAATGGCTGGGCGGACGTGGGGAGCGTGATTATGAGAAGCTGCATAGTGCAAAAAAACTTATGGCTCTGCCCGATGAGGAGCAGACACTTGCCGAAACATTGAAAGCCCACCGATACTGCACTGTAATGTACGGAAAGGCACATCTGGGAAAGGAGCCCGGCGAATACGGCTTCGACGAGACCACAAGCGGATGGTACCGTTCGTATCATTATCCCTTTAAAGGCATACTTAAATTTAAAAATAAGAGACCAGTCGGCCCGGATGGGAAAAAGGGGGATTACCTCACCGACCGCTTTACGGATTTGGCAGTGGACTTTATCGAGCGGAATAAAGATAAACCCTTTTATCTGCAGATGTCGCATTTCGCGGTTCACGATCCGATACAGGGTCGTAAGGACCTGGTTAAAAAATATGAAAAGAAACTTGCCGCGATGCCGAAGCAGCAAGGACCTGCCTACATCCTGGAAGGAAATCCCGACGGAGCTGAGGTTTCAAATGAGGAGCTAAAAGCATTTGAAAAAGATCAAAACAAAGAGAACGCTCAAGCTAAGCGACTCTGGTGGGTTAAGCAGAAGCAGGATAATGTTGAGTTCGCAGGAATGGTTGAAGCCATGGACGAAAGTATGGCCAGAATCCGTGCAAAACTCAAAGAGCTTGGGCTGGAGGACAACACGATCATTATCTTTACGTCCGACAACGGTGGTATGGCGGCATCGAACGGATTTAGGCAAACTAATAAACCCCGAAAGTTCCGTAACAGTCGCTATGCTTCGTCCAACCTGCCGCTGCGCGGCGCAAAAGGCTGGCTTTATGAGGGCGGTATTCGAGTCCCGCTGATCGTTTACTGGCCCGGGCGTACTGGTGCCGGCAAGCGATCGCATGCAGTGGTAACAGGAACTGATTACTATCCGACCCTGCTCGAAATGCTCAAACTGCCCTTGATGCCCAACCAGCACGTAGACGGAAAGAGCTTTGTTAAGGCGCTTAAAGGCGAACCGTATGAACGCGGCGCGGTGTACTGGCACTTTCCGCATTACAGCAATCACGGTTATCACAGCCCGCAAGGGGCGATCCGTCTGGGTAAATACAAACTGATCGAATATTTCGAGAACGGAACCGTTCAGCTCTTCGATTTGGAAAATGACATCGGTGAA
>QNBT01000348.1 GCA_003644205.1 Planctomycetota bacterium
GGTAAAGTCGGTCTATGATTCCGAGGCCACAAAGACAACCGGCCTGGTTAACCGCCTTATCGCTGAAAAGGCTAATCCCAGAGCTGATGTCTTTTGGAACTCTGAGACCGGCAGAACCATCGTTCTAAAACAAAAAGGAGTCCTTGCCCCTTACAAGTCGCCGTCAGCAGTTGATATTCCAGCAACCTTCAAAGACAGGGACGGCTACTGGTCGGGCTTCGGAGCAAGATGCCGGATTCTTATATACAATACTGATTTAATCAATGAGGATAATCTGCCCAAATCCATCTTTGAACTAACCGAGCCTAAATGGAAAGGTAAAGTCTCATTGGCATATCCGTTGTTCGGAACAACCGCCACTCACGCAGCAGCCTTATATGCCAATCTAGGCGAGGCCAAGGCGAGGAAATTAAAGGAGTACGGTACATTTTATAGTTCCCTAATTGGATAGTCAAATTGTCGCTTTATTGAGGGCGATAGGCAGGTCGGTGTAGCGGTAGGTCAGGCGGAATTCTTCGCAGATGTTTTTGAGTTTTTCTGATATCTGCTCGCTCAGTTGATTTTGGAAATCCTTGTCTCTCTTGCAGGAGAAAATCCGACAGCCGGCGAATCGAAACGGATAAACAGTACATTTGCCGTCGATATTGTACGGGCATCGGCTGGCGGGCATTGGCTTTATCTTATCGGGATCGAGTTTTGCGGCAAAGTATATAACTTCGCAACTGGTTACAAAAAGGCGATGGTCGTAGCCTTCAAAATCGCAACACTTGCCACACTCCTGGCACTTAGCAGGATATTGACCGATTTGCGAATCAATCCGGTAATAGACTTGCCCGACCGCATCGGCTATTTCAATCTCTATGTCAGTCGGCATCGGCCCACCATGTTTTTTGTTTACGCAGCTTCTCTATTTCTTCAAAGGTATATAGTTTCCCCCGGTTAATACCGGCACATTTAATGATGGCGCGGTTCCATGCATCGGACGTTGTCAGGTTATCCGGCCAGAAGGGCCAGGCCCTGCACTGGTTCGGCCGAATGGGATAAATCGCACAGCCCCTTTTGCCGCCGGTATTTGTCAGAAAAATGCAGTCCCTGGTTATGGGTTTTTCGATGATGGTCGCCCGCTTACCCATACGCTTAATATACTTGCCCCACAACTGCTCAGCAGGCTCTGCCAAGAATTTTGCAATAAAGGCAATCTCGGGCTTGGTAACCCAGATATATCCCTCATCCGGCCCGGCGCAGCACGCCCCACATTGCAAACACTCAAAATACAGACCCCCAACATACCACTTGTTTTCGTTTTTGTTATCAGACACAGATTCACACTGCTTTATATTTGTTTTGGCGAGTTTTATTGCCATTTTAGTATTGCCCCGGTGTCGGCGGAGGTTGCCATCGAGGCGTACTTGGCGAGGTAGCCTGTTGTTATGCTTGGAGGCCTGGGTTTCCATGCCTTTTTGCGTTCGGCAAGCTCGGCGTCGGTCAGCTTTACGTTAATGCTGTTATTCGGGATATCGATTTCGATAATATCGCCGGCCTTGAGCAGTCCGATCGGACCGCCTACTGCGGCTTCCGGGCTGATATGGCCGATACAGGCGCCGCGCGTACCGCCACTGAATCTGCCGTCGGTAATCAGGGCAACCGATTCGCCAAGGCCGGCACCGGCGATATAGCTGGTCGGCGAGAGCATCTCCTGCATACCCGGCCCGCCCTTAGGGCCTTCATAACGGATGACCACAACATTACCGGCTTTGACCTTACCGCCTAAGATACCTTCGCAGGCCTCTTCCTGGCTCTCAAAAATTACCGCAGGACCGGAATGGGCCAGCATAGATTCGGCGACACCGGCGGTTTTAACAACGCAGCCATCCGGAGCGAGATTGCCCCGCAGGATGGCAAGGCCGCCGGTTTTGGAGTATGCATTATCTAATGTATGGATGCATTCGATGTTCTTAATCTCGGCATCGGCGATTCTTTCTGCGAGCGCGCAATCACTTACGGTCATACAGTCGGTATTCAGCAGGCCGTCAATCTTGCTGATTTCATTGAGTATCGCGTTTATCCCGCCCGCTGCGTCAACATCTTCCATGTGCCAGTTGCTCGACGGCGAAACCTTGCAGATGTTTGGGCATTTGGCGGCAATGGTGTTAATTCGTTCGAGGTCGTACCTAATACCTGCCTCATTGGCTACAGCGAGGGTGTGCAGGACGGTATTTGTCGAGCCGCCCATCGCCATATCCAGAACGAAGGCGTTATCAATAGATCTTTTGGTAACGATATCCAACGGCTTAATATCCTTTTTGATGAGCGTCATAATCTGCGCACCTGCGGCCTTGTAGAGGGCCTCTCGTTTAGGGTCAACAGCTAATAGGGTCCCGTTACCAGGTAGCGCCATGCCAATTGCTTCACAAAGACAGTTCATGCTGTTAGCGGTGAACATTCCCGAGCAGCTTCCCTGCCCGGGACAGCCGGTGCATTCGAGCTCCTTGAGGTCGGCCTCGTCGATTTTGCCGGCGTTAAACTCGGCGATGCCCTCGAAGATGCTTATCAGGTCAACAACCTTGCCGCCTGCGGTCTTACCCGCCGCCATGGGACCGCCGGATACGAAAATCGTAGGGATATTCAATCTCACCGCAGCCATCAGCATCCCCGGTATGATTTTATCACAGTTAGGAATACATATCAGACCGTCGAAGCAGTGGGCACGCACCATCGTCTCCACCGTATCTGCAACGATCTCACGCGAGGCTAAGGAATACTTCATTCCCGTATGGCCCATCGCGATACCATCGCATATCGCCAGAGTATTAAACTCGAACGGTACACCGCCCGCAGCGCGCACCGCCTCTTTGACGGTCTTGGCGACCTTGTTCAGATGGACATGGCCGGGCACAACCTCGCAAAAGCTGTTTGCCACGCCAACAAAGGGCTTATTTATATCCTCGTCTTTCAGCCCGCACGCCCGCAGCAATGCCCTGTGAGGGGCACGCTGAAATCCCTTTTTTACCGTATCGCTTTTCATGCTCTTGCTCCAAAATCAGTCAAGCCCGGGGCCGTATTTTGCCCCTCGGCCTCTCGTTGTAATTTCCAAAACTGTAAAGGATTTATTATAACCGCCCCGAAGGCAGGCATAAACCGTAAAATCCTGAAAATATTATTGCTCTTTGGAAAAATAAATAAACGCTAACGATGAAATCCTAATTTCTAAATCCTAAATCCGAAACAAATTCAAAATCCAAATGCTCTAATGCCCGAAAAAGCTGTTTCTGGTCA
>QNBT01000349.1 GCA_003644205.1 Planctomycetota bacterium
ATCACAGAATCACTATGGCGAACTGGTGGCAATGGACCGCAGCATCGGCACGCTGCGCAAGGGGCTGCGCGATCTGGGCATTGCCGACAACACGCTCGTTTGGTTCTGTAGTGACAACGGCGGGCTGCCCAAAATCAAGCCGGATACCGTCGGCGGGCTGCGAGGCAACAAAAACACTATCTTCGAGGGCGGGCTGCGCGTTCCGGCCATCATCGAGTGGCCGGCGGTCATCAAGCCTCGTATTACCAAATACCCAACCGCTACTATGGACATCTTCCCTACGATCGCAGCAATCGTTGGGCTTGATAAAACAGCGATGCTCCAACCCTGTGACGGAATGAGCATCAGGCCGCTTTTCGACGGTGATATCGGACGAAGAGTCAAACCTATTCCATTCCGCCATACCGGGCGGGCGGCTTTTATCGACAACGACTACAAGCTCCTGACGCAAAAATTGGAAAAAGGCGTGTTCGAACTTTACAATCTGGACCAAGACGCAAACGAAACAAAGGACCTGTTTGCTTCGCACCCCAAAATCGCACAACGCATGGTGAAGCAATTTAAGGCCTGGAATCGTCAAGTCGAAGCAAGTATCGCCGGCAAAGACTACCCGGAAGGGTTCGTGCGAAAAGACGAACCTAAGCCACAACGCTGGTCTACCTCGGAGCAATACGAACCATACATAGAGCAGTTCAAGAAGCGTCCCGAATACGCCGGGGAAATAAAAAAATACAGACAGTCAAAAGCTTTGTGAAATACAGCGGTTTTTATTCCAATAACAGTTGTTGTCGATTTGAAAGCGAAATATGAGGGGGTCAGAAAAAAACCGGTTTAAACTAACGGCAATTTGTTGTAATACCCAAAAAATGAGCTATAATGAACAACAAGCTCTAAAAAGGAAATTCTGAATGAGAATCTGGGCGATAATTCTAATCGCAGTGCTCCTGACCGGCTGTAATGATGCTAACCGTATGAATACGGATCCCGCAACAGTTGACGATCTATCTCTGTGGTACAATGAACCGGCAAACCCGGCAAAGTGGGAACAAGCTCTTCCGCTCGGTAACGGACGACTGGGCGCCATGGTATTCGGCGGTGTGGAAAAAGAACGCATCCAGTTCAACTGCGACACACTGTTCACCGGCAAGCCGCACGACTATGCGCATAAGGGTGCGTTCAAATATTTATCGCCTATTCGCAAACTCTTGTTTGAAGGCAAGCAAAAAGAAGCTCATGACCTGGCCAATCGCGAATTCATGAGTGTACGCGATGACGGCAGCAATAAGCAGCGGGCATATCAACCGTTCGGTGACCTTATCCTAACCTTTCCGGAATTCAATAATAAAACGCCCACGAGCTATCGGCGCCAGTTGGACATCGATAGCGCAGTTGCCTCGTTGGAATTTGATGTCGGCGACACAACATACCGGCGCGAGGTGTTTGCATCGTATCCCGACAATGTGATCGTCACTCAGCTTAAGGCAAGCAAACCCGGCGCTGTCAATTGCATTGCATCGCTGACAAGCCCGCACGACGACATAAGCTTCAAAACCGACAGTTCAGGCCTTCTGGTGATGACCGGCAAGGTAAAGGCCGGTGCTACACGATTTGAAGCACGCTTGCAGGTTCGCGCCAAAGGCGGTAAGGTTCTCCCGCGAGACGAGGCGATACAGATCACTGGCGCTGACAGGGTCACGCTTATCCTGGCAGGTGATTCGAGCTTTGTTAACTATAAGGACGTCAATGGCGATCCTTCCAAAAAAAATCTTGCAACGTTAAATAAGGTCGCCAATAAGTCGTATAAAAATATAAAGGCCGATCATATTCAAGACCATCGCACGTTGTTCCGACGGGTTTCCCTGAACCTGGGTACTTCCGACAAGGCAAAACTGCCGACGGCAAATCGGCTTAAGAACTTCGATGAGGGGGACCCTCAACTTGTCGAACTATTCTTCCAATATGGACGCTACCTGATGATCGCATGCAGCCGACCGGGCAGCCAGCCGGCCAATCTACAGGGCCTCTGGAATGAGTTAATGAGTCCGCCATGGGGTAGCAAGTACACGTGCAACATCAATACCGAGATGAACTACTGGCCGGCAGAGATCACAAACCTTGCAGAATGTCACGAGCCGTTATTCAGCGCGCTCAGGGATCTTTCGGAATCAGGAGCCAATGTGGCCAAAGAACACTATGGTGCGCGCGGTTGGGTGGTACATCACAACTTCGACCTGTGGCGTGGCGCTGCGCCCATCAACAATTCCAACCACGGCATCTGGCCAACCGGCGGAGCATGGATGTGTCAGCATTTGTGGTGGCACTATGAGTTTGGTGGCGACAAGGAGTATCTTAAGAATACGGCATACCCGATGATGAAAAGTGCGGCCCTGTTTTTTGTCGATTACCTGATAGAAGATCCCAGAAATGACAAGGGTTGGCTTATCTCTGGGCCGTCAAATTCTCCTGAGAATGGAGGATTGGTGATGGGCCCGACGATGGATCACCAAATCATCCGGAACTTGTTTGGCAATGTTATCGATGCTTCACGCGTTCTGGATGTGGATGAGGAATTGCGCAAGCAATTGATTGACATGCGTAATCGCATTGCACCCAACCAGATCGGCAAGTACGGCCAGTTGCAGGAATGGCTGGAAGACAAAGATAGTCCCAATAATCATCACCGTCATGTATCGCATCTCTGGGGGCTGCATCCAGGCAACGAAATCCATCCACTCCTGACTCCGCAGTTGGCTGAGGCTTGCAAAGTAACGCTGACCCATCGCGGTGATGGAGGCACGGGATGGTCCAAGGCATGGAAGATCAACTTTTGGGCCAGGTTGCTGGACGGCGACCACTCGTTCAAGATGCTTGCCGAGGCGCTACGCAGCAATACTTATCCGAACCTGTTCGACGCGCACCCCCCATTCCAGATTGACGGTAACTTTGGAGCCACCTCGGGTATAACAGAGATGCTCCTTCAGAGCCATGCCGGCTGGATACATATTCTGCCCGCACTGCCAAAGGCCTGGCCGACCGGTTCGGTCAAAGGGCTATGCGCTCGGGACGGCTTTGAAGTGGATATCGACTGGAAGGATGGGATGACCACGAAAGTTATCATCCGCTCCAGGCTTGGCAAGGTCTGCCGGATTCGCAGCAATACGCCGCTGGAAATGCAATCGTCATTCTTCGAACCCAAAGCAAAACTCAAAGAACAGGGATTTCTTGAATTCAAAACCAAAAAAGG
>QNBT01000350.1 GCA_003644205.1 Planctomycetota bacterium
AAAGGAGCTTATCAAGAATAACGTTTTGGTGGTCAGCACGGGCTGCAGCGCTATTGCCGCTGCAAAGGCGGGACTGATGCGTCCGGATTCGGCAGCGAAATACTGCGGCAAGGGTTTGGCCGAAATATGTGAGACGGTGGGCATACCGCCGGTTCTTCACGTGGGTTCCTGTGTAGATAACAGCCGAATCCTGACAATTCTGGCAAACGTGGTAGCTGAGGGAGGATTGGGGGAGGATATTTCTGATTTACCGGTTGCCGGTGCTGCACCGGAATGGATGTCGGAAAAGGCAGTTTCCATCGGGATGTACTTTGTAGCATCGGGAGTCTATACTGTGATCGGCGAGCCATTGCCTATTCAGGGTGCGCCGAACCTGACGCAGTACTTGACCAGTGATATTGAAAAGGACGTCGGCGGCAAGTGGGCCTTTGAGCGGGACCCCGTCAAGGCGGCCGGTATGATGATAGAGCATATTGAAAGCAAAAGAGATGCTTTGGGGATTAACAAAGAGGCGGAGCGTAAACTTTACGATATGGAAGACCGTCGTGCGTTGACATTTTGAGGTGACTTGATTGAAAGAAGGTAGGTTGATATGTCCAGAATAATTGCATCAGCAGCCATACGCGGCGCGCACAAAATAGTTAAGCAGGCCAAAGAGATATACGACAAGGCTGTAAAAAAGAAAGGAAAAGACTGTATAGTGGCGTTTCCCAACACGGGCTACTATATCCCGATTATCTATTCGATGACCGGGATAGCGGTTGAGAAATTGTCTGATTTTGATGAGGTTTTTGAGACGATTGAGGACCTTTTGCCGGACTTTGTGGCCGAAGATATGTGGCTTCCCTATCTGGGGCCGACGCTCGACGCGGGTATGGTGACGCTTTTTGCCGAAGAAATTATCGAGGCTTGCAAGTATCTGGTCGGTCCGAATCCAGTTGACGACATCTGGCTGGGTGCCGCAGACGATGTAATCCTGCGCGAAAGGGGTATCCAATTTGTTGACGGCACAGCGCCCGGATTTGCGGCGATTGTAGGAGCTGCACCTGACGTGGAAACAGCAGTTAAGATCGCCAGGCAATGTCAGGAAAAAAGTCTGTATGTTTTTATGGCCGGTCATCATAACGGGACAACCTTTGCCGAACAATTAGCACAAGCAGGGGTGGAATTGGGCTGGGAGACGCGTCTTGTGCCTTTCGGACGGGAGATAACGGCGGCGATATATGCGGCGGGTTTTGCCAGTCGAGCGGCTCTGACTTTTGGCGGCGTTAAGCCCGGCGACTACCGGAGACACCTGCTGTACAACAAAAACAGGATATTCGCCTTTGTGGTTGCCTTAGGCGAGGTTACGGATGAATGGTACGCGACGGCGGCGGGCACAATTAATTACGGTTTTCCGACCATAGCGGATTCCGATATTCCCCAGATTCTTCCTACCGGCATATGTACCTACGAGCACGTCGTATCTAATATATCGCATGACGAGATAGTAGAAAAGGCCATTGAGGTGAGGGGACTAAAAATCAAGGTTACAGAGGTGCCGATTCCCGTGTCTTACAGCCCCGCATTTGAAGGTGAACGAATTCGCAAGGACGATATGCACGTTGAGTTCGGCGGTCAAAGAACTCCCGCGTTTGAATGGCTTCGTATGCGGGACATGGGGGATGTTGAAGACGGTAAAATAGAAGTAACCGGGCCCGATGCTGACTCCGTTGAGCCGGGAGGCAGGCTGCCGCTGGCGGTTGTGGTTGAAGTGGCGGGGCGCAAGATGCAGGCTGATTTTGAACCCGTGCTCGAACGGCAGATACACACGTTTATGAATGAAGCCCAGGGACTATGGCACATGGGCCAGCGAGACATCAGTTGGATTCGCATCAGCAAAGATGCTTTCGGCGCGGGATTCAGACTTGAACATATCGGCAAACTCCTGCATGCGATGTATCACGAGCAATTTTCCAGTATCTTGGACAAGGTTCAGGTCAAAATACTTACAAGCGAATCAGAGGTTACAAAAACACGTGAGATGGCCCGTAAGGTATTTGCAGAGCGGGATAAACGTCTTGCCGGTATGGTGGATGAAGATGTGGATATATTTTACTCCTGCACGCTGTGCCAAAGTTTTGCTCCGAACCATGTTTGCGTGATTTCACCGGAGCGGCCCGGACTTTGCGGCGCTTATAGCTGGCTCGATGGTAAGGCGGCATACGAGATAACCCCGACCGGGCCGAATCAGCCTATTGCGAAAGGCAAATGCATTGAGCCGACTATCGGTCAATGGGACAAGGTAAACGCATTCGTCCTAAAGACCAGCGGTGGTAACGTTGAGCGAATGAGCCAGTACAGCATGATTACCGACCCGATGACCTCCTGTGGATGCTTTGAATGTATTTCTGCGGTGTTGCCTTCGACAGGCGGGATAATGATAGTGAACCGGGAATTTGCGGAGATGACTCCCTGTGGGATGAAGTTTTCCACGCTGGCGGGCACCGTGGGCGGCGGAAACCAGACACCCGGCTTTATCGGCCATTCAAAGCGGTATATTGTATCCGGGAAATTTATTGCCGCGGAAGGCGGAATTCGCCGCATTGTGTGGATGCCTGCCATGCTGAAGGAGGAGATCAAAGATGCTTTTATTCGCAGGGCCGAGGAAATGGGGCTTGGTGGAGCCGAATTTCTGACCAGGATAGCCGATGAAACCACAGCCACTACGGAAGAGGATGTTTTAGAATTTATCGGCAAAGCCGGCCATCCGGCAGTTGAAATGGACCCGATGTTCTAATTTGAGGTGCAGTTATGGCTTTGACAGGATTAGAGATTTTTAAGTTATTACCGAAGAGCAATTGCAAAAAGTGCGGCAAGCCGACGTGCCTGGCTTTTGCGATGGCGCTGGCTCAGAAAAAGGCGAAATTAGAAGAATGTCCGGATGCTTCAGAGGAGGCCAAGAGCGCATTGGCTGAGGCCTCGGCACCGCCGATAAGCCTGGTCAAATTCGGCAAAGGCGATAATGAAGTGCAGGTCGGCCAGGAGACCGTGATGTTCAGGCACGAGGAGAAATTTTATAATCCGGCCGTCATCGCGGTAAGTGTCTCAGATAAGCTTGCAGGCGACGCTTTGAAGGGACGGATTGATGCGGTCAATTCGATACAGTTTGAGAGGGTGGGTACACACATTCAGGCTGGTGCCGTTGCGGTTATCAACGACAGCGGCTCGGCGGACACATTTGCGTCAGCAGCCGAGACGGTT
>QNBT01000351.1 GCA_003644205.1 Planctomycetota bacterium
GCGTGGGATGCATTGGCAAGGGGCGATATAAAAGAAGTCCTCTACGGTGGTGCAAAAGGCGGCGGTAAAAGTGTGTTCGGGTGTATGTGGTGTTTTGCAAAGGCGCTGGAGATTATAAATGAATGCCAAATCGCGCCGCGAAAACATCCGATACCGGTCGGGTTTATGGGCAGAAAACGCGGTGTGGACTTTACAAATACCACGTTAGAGACGTGGAAGCGGTTCATACCCGTCAATATGTATGAGATAAAGTCAAAACCCGCTGAGATAATCATAGCAAGACGTGTGAAGATTCTTACCGGCGGTCTTGATAACAGTGAAGTCATCAATAAATTCAACTCGGCTGAATATGCGTTCTTCTTCCTCGACCAGGCTGAAGAAATCGATGTCCAGAAGGTTGGAGAGCTTCGCGCTACATTTAGGCTGATTATTAACGGCCAAAAAATACCAGGCAAGGGGCTATTTACCGCGAATCCCGCACCATCGTTTCTAAAGGATGAGTTCATACTTAATCCCACTCCGGATAGATTATTCATACAGGCACTGCCTACCGATAACCACCATCTTGGGCCTGAGTATATCGAAGTGCTTAAGGATTCAATCACTAGCCACCGGCAGAGCCGGTGGTATGAGGAAGGCCCCTAAAAGGGGCCATTAAGTTACTTTACGTTAATTTTCTTGGTTACGATCATGTTCATCTTGTTCTTTAATATACTTGCGAATCATCGCCTCTTCAAGCCCTACCGTGCTTACGCAATAGCCACGAGACCAGAAACTGCGACCAAAAAGCGTGCCCTTGGTACGAAAAAGTTCGCGATGAATCCGAATTACTCTTGCCCTTAAGATAGCCTATCGTCATTGCTATACTAAACTTAGGCGGCACGCTCAACAGCAGATGAAGATGATCTATGGCAGCATTGCCTTCCAAAAGCCCAACATCTTTTTGTCGACACAATTCACGTATGATTTTGCCGATCGCTCCGCGATTCTTTTTAAACTGTTTCTTTTTCCGATACTTTGGTACAATAACAACATGGTACTTACATTCCCATTTCACATGGGCTTGACTTTGCCAATCTTTCACTTT
Organism: Planctomycetota bacterium; assembly: GCA_003644205.1. Taxonomy (GTDB): domain Bacteria; phylum Planctomycetota; class Phycisphaerae; order Sedimentisphaerales; family Anaerohalosphaeraceae; genus QNBT01. The sequence goes on from QNBT01000351.1 coordinate 1,088, forward strand.
GGTTCTCCTTGCCCTCAAGGGCCTTCCTCAGGAGAACCATTATATGCTCAAACGCACGGAACGGCAGAGCCTTATAAATTCTCACCGGCAAAGCCGGTGGATTAGATTATGATTTAGACGATGCCTACAGAGCTATAGCAGGTACAAGTAATAATTACGCGCCTGCCGATGGTTCACTAATTAGCAATTGTTATTTCGGTCCGGCATTAACAAAAATAGGCACCGGTGTAAGGGTCATTGGTGTATTGAATTTTATCGTAAAAAATGTAGGCGATGCATGTGGTCTGCAAGTCGAAGGTTCTGGTGGTATTCTCAACAATTTAATAGTTGGTGGTGGAAATGTTCTAACAGGGAACGGCTCAGTATATATTAAAAACAACACGGTTTATAATTGCACTGGTGGTGCCATATTCCTTCACAGACCTGAAGCAATAGCGAATGTGTTTAATAATATCTTAGTGCCCCAACAAAGTGGTAATGCCATTATGATTTACACGGCTGGAGGGTCGGTACGTAACGACCACAACTGTATCTGGGGCGCGGATGGGAATCCGCTGGCAACGCCGTTCATAACGTACAAAGCTGGTGGCATAGCACCTGTATTAGGAGATAACTCAATTGAGCAAGACCCGGATTTTGTTAATGCAGCAGGTGGCGATTTTCGCCCAAGAAATCCACTCCTGCTTCGGGGCGGTGAGCCGGATGTGGCGGGTAATCCGACACAGATGGGAGCGAAAATGAAAAGATACGAGTTTGCGCAGCGGGGTAGGATGGCAAACATCGGAAGGCTTGGGATCATTAGATAGGAGTTAAAAGCATGGCAAATACTGCGATTGAAATACCTTTTTATGTTGCAAAAGATGGTGAGCCACTGACTGGAGCGGCAGCGGAAGTGGAATTTGAGAGCCTAAAGACCTTAGGCGGTGTGGACAAATCCGGCAGCGCACCTTCGATAAGTGAAATCGGAGGCGGATGGTACAAATTCAGCGCTACCTACGGGCAGACTCCCTTTGATGCAGGTGACCTTATCGGTGTGATAGATGCGGATAAGAATGCAGCGAACAGCCTTGCAAACGCCGAGCGGTATATACCGGTTGAGATAAGGCTGGATTTTTATGGGATGAAGCGGCTGACAGAAAAGACGGTTGAAATAGACAGCATGGGCTGCGTGGAAAGCGATTTGAATAACAGTGTAAAAGCGAAATTAGCATCTGATGGATTGAGCAGCATAACGATTACGGAACCTGCTGGTGATCCGGACAGCTGGACTTTTGAGCAGAAGCTGCTCTGGCTGATAATGAGATTTCTGAACAAGCATACAAGCGATAATTACAATGGGATTAAGGTTCATAAGGCTGACGGAACGCTTTCGACAACACAGCAGGTTTCAGAAGTTGCGGGTGTTAAGATAGTTGCAAAGGCTCAATAATGTATGCTCTGATTGCAGAAATTGCGGAGATTGAACTACTGGCACCGCCGTTTGATTTATCGCCTGTGATAGAAGCACATGACAGGGTGTGGCTGGAAAGAGGAACGTATATTGACAGGTGGCCGGGCCTTAACAGATATACCGGTGAAGTTGTATATCTTACACAGGCGGTTGGATTCGGTGAAGGTGCATTTGGCGAAGGTGTTTTTGGTTGGAGTTGATTATGATTGGTGCAGAGATATTAAGCGTCATTATGGCAAGAATAGGAACCGGCAGCGGTGTTACGAGCATAAACACCGAGCTTCAGAATGTCCTATATGATATATCCAGCCGGGCGGACTTTTTGACAATGGTTACACCTATAGAGACCTCTGACGGGGTTGCAGAGTATGACCAGCCGGAGGGCTTAAAACGGATATACGAATGCTATATCACAGGATCTGAACCGCTGGAGGTAAAGACATACAGAGATTATCTGAAATACCTGGCAGAGGATGGAATAGCCAACAGTGAGCCAACGATGTATGCACGGCGGCATGGCAAGCTGTATTTCTGGCCGGTGCCGGATGGGGTATATACGGTGAATGTGGACCATGCCCGGTATCATCCATCTACGTGGACGGATATATTGTTTGGGCCCCAGTTCAATGAGGCGATATTTGAAGGTGTGCTGACAGCGTTATATAAGGGACAGCTATTTGAAAAGCTGAGACTCAACAATA
>QNBT01000352.1 GCA_003644205.1 Planctomycetota bacterium
GGATTTCACTTACATTACATGTAAGTTCTCGGGTCGGTTAATTTCCCTTCGACGGCGCTGGCGGCTGCAGTTGCCGGGCTTGCCAGATAGACCTCGCTCTTCGGATGGCCCATTCTGCCGACAAAGTTCCTGTTGGTCGTGCTGATGCACTTTTCACCTTCAGCTAAGACTCCCATAAATCCGCCCAGACACGCCCCGCATGTCGGCGCGCTGAGCACACACCCGGCATCATAGAATATCTCGAATAATCCTTCGTCCATCGCCTGCTTCCAGACCGCCGGAGTCGCAGGCACAACGATTGTCCGTATCGCAACCTTTTTGCCTTTGAGAATACCCGCCGCTATGCGCAGGTCTTCTATTCGGCCGTTCGTGCAACTGCCGATATATGCCTGGTCCATTTTCAGGCCGGCACATTCACTTATCGGTTTGCCGTTACTTGGCAAATGCGGCAACGCAACCATCGGCTCTAACTTACCGCAATCTATCTCGACCACCGAATCGTATTCGGCATCTGCATCGGATTCATAGACAGTATAGTCGCTGTTGTCTTTAAGGTGCTCATCAAGATATTTTTTCGTCGTCTCATCGAAGCCTATAACTCCGTTCTTAGCACCTGCCTCTATGGCCATATTCGTGATAGTCATCCTCGCCTCCATGCTCATCTCGCCTAAAGCAGGGCCGACAAATTCCATCGCCTTATATAGCGCGCCATCAACTCCTGTTTCCTTTATAACTGCCAGAATTACGTCCTTACTGTACACACCATAAGGAAGTGAACCATCGAGCACTATCTTCATCGACGCAGGCACCTTGAACCAAAGCTCGCCCGTCGCGACTGCAGCCGCCAAATCCGTTGACCCGACACCCGTGCTGAACGCTGCGAATGCGCCGTAGGTGCAGGTATGCGAATCGCCGCCTACAATCACTTCACCCGGCCGAATATGACCCTGCTCCGGCAACAGAGCATGACAGACTCCGGCCCTTCCGATAGGGTAGTAGTGTTTGATGCCCTTATCTTTCGCCCAGCTATCCAGACGCTTATGCAGCTCGGCGCTTTTTATATCCTTTGCAGGCTGAAAATGGTCCGGTGTGACCACGATTTTTTCCGCATCGAACACTTTGTCAATTCCATGGGCTTTAAGCATCGAAATCGCCGGCGGCGTAGTAACATCATGACACATAACCAAATCAATCTTTGCGTTAATCAACTCGCCCGGACGAACTTCATCCTTACCCGCCGCACACGCAAGTATCTTTTCTGTTATCGTCATTGGCATAATGGAAGTCCTTCTACATATTTAGCCGCGGGTTTTACCCGCGGTTTTCTACGAACTAAGATCTGGTGCGATGAATCGCACCCTACAAACTCACAACTCGACTTTCGTTTCTTCTTCGTCTTTACCTTCTGCTGAGATCATCCTGTTAATCGCATCGACATACGCCTTGGCACTGGCTTCGATAATATCCGTAGAGACCCCCCTGCCGGCAAAGGTCTTTCCGTTACTTTTTATTCGCACGGTCGCCTCACCCAGTGCTTCCTTGCCGCCGGTCAGTGCCCGAAGCGAATAGTTCTCAATCTTCGGCGCAAGTCCGGTCGCCTCTCGTATCGCCTCATAAGCCGCATCCACAGGCCCATCGCCCCATGCCGCCGCCTGATGCAGTTCATCCTTAGTGCGAATCTTTACGCTCGCCGTCGGCAGCGTCCCCGTCCCGCAGGACACATGAAGATACTCAAGGTCATAAACATGCTCCACCGCACGAATCTCATCGCTGATGAGCGCTGCGATATCCTCATCGAAAACTTCCTTCTTCTTGTCCGCCACTTCGAGAAACTTACCGTAAGCTGCCTCAATCTCATCATCGCTCAGCTTAAATCCCAACGACTCACACCTGTCGACAAACCCGTGCCTGCCGCTGTGCCTGCCTAATACCATCCGCGACCCTGAAAGTCCAATCGTCTCCGGCTTCATAATTTCGTAGGTCGTCCGCTCTTTCAGCACACCATCCACATGAACTCCCGACTCATGTGCGAAGGCGTTCCTGCCGACAATTGCCTTGTTCGGTTGCACAACAAAACCCGTCAGTTGCGACACAAGCTGACTCGTGCGGTATATCTCAGTCGTCTGAATATCGGTCGTAACCTCACCGAAAAAGTCCGGTCGTGTTTTTATCGCCATCACAACCTCTTCCACGGCCGCGTTGCCCGCACGCTCACCTAAGCCGTTAACCGTACACTCAACCTGCCTCGCGCCGTTTCGCACACCGGCTAAGGAATTTGCAACAGCCAGCCCCAGGTCATTATGGCAGTGCGTGCTTATCACAACCTTATCAATCCCGGCCACGTTATCCTTCAGGTACTTAATCAGCACCCCGTATTCGTAAGGCAGCACGTACCCCACCGTATCGGGGATATTCAGCGTCGTCGCGCCTGCCTCGACAACCGCCGTCAAAACTTCTACTAAGAACGGTTTCTCGCTCCGGCACGCATCTTCCGGCGAAAACTCCACATCATTCGTAAAGGTCTTCGCCAACTTCACCGACTCGACCGCCGTCCTGAGAACCTCGTCCGGCTTCTTGCGCAGCTTGTGCTTCATGTGTATCTCACTTGTCGCGATGAACGTATGGATTCGGCTTTTCTCAGCGTCCTTCAATGCCTTTCCCGCCGACTCAATATCATCAGGATGTGTCCTCGTCAGGCCGCATATCACCGGCCCACGAACCTGCTCGGCAATCAGCCGGGTCGCCTCGAACTGTGCAGGCGAGGACACCGGAAATCCCGCCTCTATCACGTCAATCTTCATTTTCGCCAACTGGTGGGCAATCTCTAATTTTTCGCTTATCGAAAGCGACGCGCCGGGCGACTGCTCTCCATCGCGCAGGGTCGTATCGAATATCACTACTTTTTCCGCTGACATCTTTATTTCTCCAAATTATTGACCTTTATATTACTAATGGAACATAGGTGCCACGGTCAAACTTGCCTGCCCTGAGCGTAGCCGAAGGGTTTGGCCGTGCAAAAAACGCCTTATTCAGGCTGCTTAAGCAACAACTTGTTCCATTTGTTATTAAAAAATCAACAAAATCCGCATTCGGGCCCGATTTCCGGCAGATTATCACCGAAAATGCGCAAAAATGCCACCTTAAACTAAAAAACGACAAACTGAATATGTAGATGGTGTGTATTCTGCGCCTAACGGCGCAGAAGCAGGA
>QNBT01000353.1 GCA_003644205.1 Planctomycetota bacterium
CGTTATTGTCCAAGTATCGAGGGTAAGGTAGTAAGGTTTGCCGACAAGAAGCAGCATCGGATTTTTTTGGAGCCGGAGGAAGAGGCGATAAAGACGATTTACTGCAACGGTATCTTCACGTCTATGCCGGCAGATATTCAGGAGCAGATGCTTAAGCTGTTAGGCGGGACGGAAAATGCGCGAATTATTCATTATGCGTATGCGGTTGAGTACGATTATTGTCCGCCGATTCAATTGAAGCCAAACCTGGAGACCAAAAAGATATCCGGGTTATTTCTGGCGGGCCAGATTAACGGTACCAGCGGGTACGAGGAGGCAGCCGGGCAGGGCATTATCGCCGGTATAAATGCCGCCAGGAAACTGGAGAGCAAAGAGCCTTTTGTGCTTCGAAGAGACCGGGCGTATATCGGCGTACTGATTGATGACCTTTTGACAAAGGACATTACCGAACCATATCGAATGTTCACATCGCGGGCCGAGTACAGGCTTTCGCTACGATCCGACAATGCAGACAGACGCCTGACCGCTATCGGCAGAGAGGTTGGGCTTGTTGACAGCGAACGATGGAAGAAATTTCAGAGAAAAATCGAAGATATTGACAGATTGAGAGATTATTTGAAAAAAACAAAGCGAAATGGGCAAACCCTGTGGCATCTGCTCAAGCAGCCTGACAATCCCATTGCCAAAAATCTTGGCCGGATTGAGGGTATTAAGGAGATGCAGTTGGGGCAGGAGGTACTGACAGCGGCGGCTATTGATGCGAAATACGAAGGTTACCTCCTCAGGCAAGCCAGGCAAATCGCGAGCTTTCGCAATCTTGAAAATATAAAGCTGCCATGTGAGCTGGACTATGAGCGGATAATACATCTTCGGGCTGAGGCTAAGGAAAAGCTGTCGGTGTTTCGGCCGGCCACGCTTGCCCAGGCCGGCAGGATAGCCGGCATCAGCCCGGCTGACATTACCGTTCTGCAAATCCATATGAAAAAATGGGCCCTTTAGGGATTATTTTGACCTGAGGTGCAGAAGAATGTGAAAAATTTCGTTTTTTGACGAAATTTGTTGACATTATGCCAGACTTGCCGTAGTTTAGTTGCTTTATAAGTTGAGATGTGTGGCTGCCGGTCGCGGTAGTCAAGTCAAAAGAAAAGATGGTTTTCGGGAGGTCTGGTACTTGTGAATAAGGAATTGGTCCGTGAGCTGATAGGCGCGGGCGTACATTTTGGTCATGTGATCAGCCGCTGGAACCCGAAGATGGCCCCTTATATCTTCGGGAAGCGCGGTATGATCCACATTGTTAACGTGAAGGAGACACTTAAGGGGCTGCTGGTGGCAAAAAAGCTCCTTATTGATGTGGTTTCTTCCGGAAAAGATGTTGTTTTTGTCGGTACAAAGCGTCAGGCTAAAAAGCCGGTAGCCGAAGCTGCTGCCAGGTGCGGAATGCACTACGTTTCGGAGCGTTGGCTTGGGGGGATGCTGACGAACTTTCGTACCATTCGCTCGCGGCTGCAAAGGCTGGAAGAGTTGGAGGAAATGGAGTCGAGCGGTCAACTTGCTGCAGAGAGTAAGAAGCAGGGCTCGCGCCTGCGGCGCCAGATGCGCAAAATCAAGACGAATCTGGAGGGCGTTCGCAAGATGTCCCGGCTGCCGGGTGCTGTTGTGGTGGTGGACGCAAGGAACGAAATCATCGCCTTGCGAGAGGCGAGGAAACTGGGTATTTCGACCATCGGCATTATCGATACGGATTCTGACCCGGATACGGTTGACGTGGCGATTCCGGCAAACGATGATTCCATAAAGGCGATTGAGATATTACTTTCGGAATTAGCCGATGCTGTTGCGGTTGGCAAGACGATGTTTAAGCAGGTCGCCGGTCCGGCGGCTGGAGTTCGTGGTCGTTCGAGGAGGCGGGCGTTAGCCAGCGCCGGTGCCGTTACAGAGGAGCAGGAGGCAAAAGCCGCCCAATCCGGTCAAAGCGGCGCCGAGGCCGACGGAGTCGGCACCGGTTCGGCGATCGAAGTCCAGTCACAAGGGACCCAGGCGGTAGAAGAAACGCCACAGAACGGACCGAGCTAAGACAGAGGTCAGAAGACAGAGGACAGAAAAACCCGGCATCTGACATCTGATTGTAAAGGTGGAGTTTTAAGTTTTAACGGGAGTTTGAAGAAATGGCGGAAATTGCAGCTTCGGTGGTAATGAAACTTCGCAAGATGAGCGGTCAGGGTATGATGGACTGCAAGAAGGCGCTTGTCGAGACAGGTGGTGATATAGAAGAAGCGATGGCGCTTTTGCGAAAGAAGGGCCTGGCAACATTGGCCAAGCGGGCGGGCAGAGAGACGACTGAAGGAAGGTTGGTCTGCAAGAAAGATGCAGAAGGTAAGACTGCGGCTATGGCGACACTTTGCTGTGAGACGGACTTTGTGGCCAAAAGTGATGATTTCATTGCAGCGGCGGACGCACTTGGTGAGTATATGTTAGCTTGCGACAGTGATGAGGGGGCGGAGGGCATTGTTGAAACTGCTGTTGACGGCAGAAAGTTTTCGGAAGTATTGACCGAGGCGGTGAGCAAGACCGGCGAGAAGATTGAAGTGGGCGATTTTACGAAATACAGCGTGCCGGACGCAGGCGTTATCGGGACTTATGTTCACTTTAATAACAAAGTCGGCGCAATGGTCCAGCTCGAAGCCGACACCGGCGAAGTGGCGAAATCCTTGTCATCGGTAGCTTCGGATATTGCAATGCACATCACGGCAATCAAGCCTGTGGCGGTTGACAGCGATTCAATTGACCCGGCAATAATAGAAAGGGAGAAGGAAATCGCCGCGGAACAAATGAAGAACAAGCCCGCAAACATTATTGACAAAATTGTTGAAGGCAAAATGAAGAAGTTCTTCAAAGAAAATTGCCTCGTCGAGCAACCTTTTGTGAAGGATGACAGCAAGACGGTTGCCGAGGTTCTGGCAGGCGCAGCAAAGCAGGCAGGGGGCGAAGCAAAAATAAAAAAGTTTATACGATTTGAAATCGGCTGAAATGGCGGTATAATTGGCATCGGCGGCGTCAGTTTCCGATGCTTTTTTTGTGTATTGACGGGCGAATGGGACAAACGAAGTACAATCGAGTATTGTTGAAGCTATCGGGCGAGAGTTTTTGCCGGCCGGACGGTTTCGGGATCGACGGCGAGGCCCTTGAGTCTATTGCCCAACGGATCGCAC
>QNBT01000354.1 GCA_003644205.1 Planctomycetota bacterium
CGGCCTCAAATCGTTCGAGGATTTCTTCGCATACGCCAGCGGTCAAGTAATCGGCAAAAACAGGAAAAGAGAAGTTATCGCGATGACCCTTGACAGTAAGGGCGGCAAGAAAGAATTCTTTATAAAGCGTTTTTTCCGGCCACACCTCAAAGATATGCCCTTTACTATTCGTAACTTCGGCAAGCTGTGCTCGCAGGCGGGGTGTGAATGGAAGAATATAGATATATTGCTCCGACAAGGTGTAGCCACCTATCGGCCTGTTTGCTACGGCGAACAGATACACTTCGGACTGGAGAGGAAATCTTTTATCATTACAGAGAAAATCAAGGGCCTGGCCATGACGGATTTTGTCGCCTCTTACTGGCCAAGGCTCGGTTATGAGCAGAAAGAAAAACTTATCATTGCCCTTGCGAAATTCGTGGGGAGGATACACAACGCCAAAATCATTCTGCCCGACCTGTACCTCTGGCACATATTTATCACAAAAACTCCACCGGCCGATGACATCACCGAGGATGATTTTGCGGTAATTGACCTGCACCGGATGCGCATCAATGCCTCTGATAAGAAGGCCCGAATCAAGGACCTCGGTGCACTGGATTTCAGTATGTCGGACAAGTATTTCGATGAAGGTATCAGAGAGGTTTTCTTAGACGCTTACATTAACACCGGCCGGCGCGAGCAGAAGAATTCTGTCTTGCGTGGAATCAGGAACCGTTCGCAAAAATTGTCTTGCCGGCGACGAAAACCAAATTACTGACAGGGGCCAACGGCGAAACGAGCTTATGGTCTGTGGAAAAGCGCCCCTTGAATAATCTTACCCTCGTCCAGCCGGGCATCCGGGCAGCGCCAGGCAATCGCAAATCTGCCGTCGTTCATCAACCGGCCGGCGAAGTCGCCGGTAGCAACAATCCATGAGCCGGTGCGGTACCTCTCAAAGGTCTGCGACAGGTCCTGCATTACGGGTACATCTTTGCCGAAGTAGTGCACAAATACCGAGGACACATCTTTATACGCCACGAGATTTTCCGATTGATGAATCCTCGAAGCGACGCTTTGGGCGAATTTGCTGACGTAGTAGCTCCTGCCTTTTGTCTCCGTGAGCGAATTAAAGGCAGGCATAAACAGGGCACAATAGCCCACAAATATTGCCGCACACCCCAGAGCCGGTTTGTTTCTTGCAAACAAGGCGGCTATAACAGAGCCGATAATCAAAGTGAGGAGGGAGATGATAATCGTTTCGCGGAAAACGACGTATTGCTTTTGTATGACAGCGTAGGCGGGCACTCCGATTGCACCTGCTAAAAGGATTCCTAAATGAAATAAAAGGACATTTTGGGCAAAACGAGGGCTGTAGGCGAGTCGGGCAAATACAAGGTCGTCGAATAGTATTCCCACTAATATAGCCATAGCAGGCATGGCGGGCATTATATAGTGCATTCGTTTTCCGCTTGATAGCGACATAACGGCCACGCCTCCGACGAACCAGAACCATAAAAATAACATTGTCTTTTGTTTTTCGCCCCAAACTTTGTAAAACGGCGCCGCCAGCGCCATTGGCAGAAAGACCGACCAGGGCAGGATAAACTGGAGCATTACGTGCAAATAGTAATGGAGAGGTTTAGAGCTTCCGCCGAGACCGCCAAAATAGCGATTGAAAAATTCTCTCTTCCAAAATCCTATCGTATTAATTTCGCCGCCGGCGGTTTCGGCGAGCCTGTTTGCAACAAGTATGGGCCAGGGCAGTACAATCAGCAGAAAGATTATCACACCTGTTATCGGCAGGAGCTTCGGAAGAGATTTCCATTGTCGGAAAATCAGAAAATAGAGAAAAAGGGGCACCAAAATCAGCGGTAAAGGCGCGGGCCCCTTCGCGAGCATTGCAATCGCAAAACTTGCCCAGAATATCAGCAAGTAAGCGATTTGCCTTTTTCGCTGCGCAGTCTCAAGGGCCGAGTAAAAGGCGAGAAAAGCTATTGTAACGAAACATGTGAGTGACATTTCCGGGCGAGCGCTGCGGCCGTATCGGACAAATCCAATAGACGTTGACCATATAAGGGCCGAGAGCACCGCTGCTCGAAATCCCAGACACCGGTTTATAAAGTACAGGATGGCAACGGTGGAGAGGAGCGCAAGTATAACGCTGGGCACTCTTACAGTAAAGTCATCGATGTGGCCGGTAATCTTAGCCGTAAGTGCGACGAGCCAGTAATTAAGAGGGGTCTTTTGAATGCGGACCTCGCCGTTGTAAACCGGGACGACCCAGTCGCCGGTTTGGAGCATCCGGCGTGCGGTAACAGAGACGTAAGATTCGTGCCCGTTTAAGGGTCTGGCCCCGAGCTTCCAGCCGGCTGTTATCAGCGACAGTAGCAAGACGCCGCATACGATGGCAGCTTTAATACTCTTTGAATTGTTCATGGCTAATTCCATTTATTGACCCTTATATTACTAATTTAGCAGGGATAGAACACTTTTACAAGTAAAAGGGTGGCAAACAAGAAATAAGGAGTGGCACACGATTGAAAGGGATGACTCTGTGGAAAGCACCGGCTTTAGCTATAATATTAACGGTAACTTGACAGGTGATGCAGGGTATAAATACAATTTGAAGTTTTTTAACTATCTTAAACCACAAGTACTTCCAAACAACGCAAATGGCTCGGCACCAAAAAACCCGTCTTGAATTACAATTCATAATCTATGGAGCGTTTTTTGTTGGTAATCCCTAAGTTTGATGCTATTTGCCTGACCGACCCCCAGGGTCGCCCGATTTTCCGGGCAAGCTCACGGGTACTCTCGCAAGTTGGATACTGTTCCCTGAGCATTTGAAGCTCTTCGGCGGTCCACAGCCTCTCCAAATAGCTTTTTCTTTTGAGCCCCAATGAATATGCTCGCTGCTTCACAGCGTCCACAGTTCTGCCGAGCCTTTTAGCGATTTCGTCGAAGGGGCACTCAGAATACAACTCCATCAATAGCGCAATCTCTTTGGCTGTCCATTTGCGGCCACGACCTCTTTTGTTTTTTGCCATTACACAACCCCTATTTGAAAAGTCCCGGATTAGAAACCACATAAAATATACCACAAGGATAACTGCGAATCCAGCGCAAAAAAGCCGGTTGCCCTTCTAAGGTCCCGAGTGAACTGGAGGCGGCAAGCGGAGAAAGAAAATAAATATTAA
>QNBT01000355.1 GCA_003644205.1 Planctomycetota bacterium
AAAAATGACGCGGGCCAAACGATTTTGAAGCTCGGCATAACGGACGGTGAGACGACATTAGACAGATTGCCGGGGGCGGATAGCTGAGATGGACACTAAGTTCTTCGACAGTTTGTATGAGGGTGATTCAGCTAACGGTACAAAGCTGGGTATGGGCCTGACCGGCGGTGAATTTTGGCCGAGAGTCGATGGTTGTTATATTCTTTATCGTGGTCAGGATGGCATAATCGACCACGACAATATTACAGCAGTGATGGATGGGGACGACAACCAAATTGCTGTCTCCAACCAATCTCTGTCGCCAAACACAACCTGGCATTACATAAGACGAGAGGCAAGCGGTTGCGGCCTGGAGTCGCCGGATTCGCCGCCGTGCATTGTCGTCATCGATGCCAATGGCGACATGCTCGGGGATGTGCCAAACACCTCTGACCCGGTATCCGTTGAGCAGTTAGCCGGCGGCAAGCTCCGCGTTCGATGGCGATATCCGCAGATAGGACAGGATGTCGAGCCGACAGGCTTTAAGGTCTACATGGATTCTGGCTCGGGCTTCGACTTCGATACGCCCGCCGCCACCATCGCATACAGACCGTGGCTGGCCGGCGAGTTTAGCTCTGAGGGAATGGGCGGTCTTAACGAGAGCGTAGCGATCATGCAGGGTGTGAGCGGCGAATTTTTCTGGACAAGCGGCGAGCTTGTCGATGGCCAGCTATATAAATTCTGTGTCCGCGCTTACCGCTCGGGCGAAGGCGAGACACAAAACACCGATTATGTCAGCGCCTATGCCGATGCCACAGGCCCGGATGCGGCCGCCAACCTCATCGCCTCGTGGCAGGAGGTGCCGGATTGAGAAACGCAAGCCAACTCGCCGAACGCGCCGACCATGCCGCTCGTAATGAAAAAATCGAAGGCCCCGATGCCATACAAAAAACAATGGCCGTCAGACACCCGCGCGGTACACGTATAGCGTACTGCAAAGTAGACGCAGGCATTGGAAACACTATCGCATGCTATCTCGATGAATACAAAACCGGCAGAGAGGTGGTTGTGCATTGTAAAAGTATCATAAACACTTCCAATCTTAATGCTGCTGTGCCACGCCTTGTAGTTGGCCTTCCAATAGGCGTATCTTTTGTTAATGGTCAATGGCAATGTTTTCAGATATTCCAAAAGAGCGTGGAATGTTGAATGGAAATAGGATACGACGAATCAAGTCAATCAATACTTGTCGATCCTTCCGGAGCGATATGCACTAGTTGTTGTGCTGTGGGAGAAACATGGCGCAATGTATGGGCTATATCGAACGAGGAGGGGCCATCTCTTTTGTGGTACAAATATACGGGACAAGTAACTGTTTACGATGTTTGCGTTGACCGAACCGGGAATATCATTGTTGTTGGAACTGTAAATGAAAATGGATATTTTGCTTGGAAATGGACGGGCGCCGGAACGGAAGTTTGGAAATTAAAAATACGAGCAGATAATTGCTACTTCGGTGCATGCGTTGAAGTGGGTTATGGTGTAGTTGCAAATGCAGATGACGATATATATTTTGCTGTATCTCAACTAAATTGTTCACTTCCACCATCGGAGGTTTACCCGGCTTTATATAAATACGATAAAAACAAAAATGAGTTGTGGTCATATAATTTTGATGATTCGGCTTCCGGTTGTACTGCATTTTCTGTTTGTCTTGATATTTCCGGTAATGTATATGCAGGCGCCGTCATTGCCTCCTCCTGTTGGAGAACGCAAACAGCAAAATTGCAACCGGATGGTACTAAGGTATGGCGAACAACCTCTGGCTGGTCTGATTACGAGGACGGTTTTCCTGTGGTGTTAAGTTATCCGTGGGGTGGTTGCTGCGATTATAATGGTAATTTTTGGACTGCGGTTGACCGTTCGAAAAATATATGGGGTTATTGTTATGAATCGACGATAGCAGGAGTTACATTACATAAGCAGAGTAAAGTGGATGGTTCCAATCTCGGACATTTCGAGGTAGGCAGGGCGAGCAGAGGTATCACTATCGATCATTCCGGGAATCTCATTGTTACGGGCAGACGAATCGGTGATAAATCTTTGTGGAAATTAGACTCAAGCGGTTCAGAAATATGGTCAAAAGACACAGGAGGAGATACATGGCATTCAACTACTGATGCAGCCGGGAATATCTATGTATGCGGAAACAGGGCTAATGGTAAATCCTTTTGGAAGTATTCTTCTGGCGGCACGTTATTATGGAGTTACGATACCGGTGGTAGGACTTATTCTTGCAGTCTCGGTTATACTCCGCCTTTTGCAGAATGGGATGTCGGACACGGAACATATTATGTGGACGATGTAGTTAGTAATAATAACAAGCTGTATATTTGCATTTTAGAACACGTTGCGAGCGCAGGGAAGGAACCACCGAATCCGCTTTACTGGACAGAAAAAAATCAAGACACGATTTACATTGTAGGTAATAGGGTGAAATCATAATGGGTTGCTGTGGGGGAATAGGGCATATCGTGTTCGGTTATCAGAGATTGCTTTTTGATACAATAGGAGGAGAAAATAAATACGAATTTACCGATGGACGAATACGAATTTGTTGGCGTTGCAAAGAAAGCACGTGGCTTACATGGGTCGAATACGATGCGTGGATCGAGAAGCATTGTGCTTTTCGATTTTTACGGAGTCTCGAAGACTTAAAAACATTACCAAAGTTACCAAAAGCAGAATATCGAAAAGGAACAAAACTATTTTGTAGATTATGTAAATGTTTCGTACCCGCCGCAGCTCGCGTGCCTGAGAAAAAATGCCCCCTCGGCAAGTGGTAATTGGGGTTGTTTTACAGCGGCTTTAACGGGCGTGCAAACAGTGAATGAATTGTTAATAAACTGTGGTTTTTAGAAGTTCTTGCCCTGGCAGGAATTTTTTGAGAATTATTAAAAATTGAGTAGTTACTGGCTACCGCTAACAAGGCCCCTGCCTTGAGCGGGGTTTTTGTGCGCTGAGGTGCTGTGCCATCTTTTGATTCTGTGTGCCATTTAGAGCGCGCTACTACAAACGCCCTTAAGATCAGGACGCTTTTTTTATACACCCATAATATGGAAAATAGACACCTGGTGGGGTGGGAAATGGGCTGGAAATTCCTTGTTTTTCGGCCCATAGTGTTGTATAACGGTCTT
>QNBT01000356.1 GCA_003644205.1 Planctomycetota bacterium
CGCCAACACCTTGGCCAGTTCATCGGGCCTCAACTTTTCCTCCGAGCGACGGTACAACAGTATAAACCCCAAAGCAGACCCAGAACACGCCAATGGCACAGCCGCCGCGCAAATCCTGCCTAATTCGCTTAAATTGCCGATAAGACCCATCTCGAACATATCGTTCATCGAGCACACCCTGTTGCTCCGGCAAATACTGTCCGCAACTTCAGACGTGAAACAGCTCTCCAGCCTGCCCGTATCAATATCGATAGGTTTGTCTTCATCGACAATGTGCAGTTCAAATCGGCCTTTATCAACCAAAAACACCGCAACGTTGCAATCAGCCACCGCGCTTCTGATAGATTCTGCCGCCCTGGCCAAAACGGCCCCTATATCGCTTTGGCCCAGAAGCGACTCATAAAACCGGACCGCAAAAGCAAGATCGCCCAATTGCCGCGAAAAGTCGCCGTGCGCTCCGATTATGTCATTGCAAAGGATATTTATCTTCTTGGCCTGCTCATCGGTCAGTTTTTTTAGCTTCCGAATGACCTCACCTTCACGCTTGTTTTGCTCTTGGTCCAAATTACCTACCCCTGTAGCACAATAAAATGACCATACAATTATTCCTTGAACTTTTTCGACAGAACTTACCACCGGCTTTAGCTCGAAAAACCAACCATTAACCCGGATATTTCACCACAGAGCACGCTAAGGACGCGGAGTTGGTTTATAGTAATTTTTCAATTGTACCGTACCCCTCTTTAATTCTCCTCAACCACCAGGCAATATGCTTTGAGTTTTGGAATGATAACCTCCGTATACCCCGGTCGAGAATGGCTCTCGGCGAGAACCGATTTCCCCCCAGGTGCATACAATTTTACCCGTTTTGCGGTCGTTCCATGCAGACGAATGCGAATCGGACCTACCGGGACTACTCGATCCAGAGGTGTTTTGCCGGTTCCGTTGACCAGATGTATCGTAATTCCAGACTTTATTCTGAAGGCAGTAACGTTCACCGTTGAAGGCGCGTCAGTCGTTAATGGACGCAATTCGGATGAATCCGGATATATCATCTTTTCGAGAATCGTACTATAGTCGGCAAGGTCGTTTTTCCACATCATCGTTCCCAAACCGCCGGCAAAATAGACCACTTCCCCTTTTTCTATCTTTGTAGAATACAGTACAGCGAGGTCACCCTTTTCGATGACGGGGAACAATTCCGGAACGTGGCTCCCTCCCGGCGTGGGGCTGGAATAATACCAGACGCGGGAATTTTTTGGAGCAACCACATGGCGGATTCTCCCGGATAACATGACGGGACCCGGAAGCTGGGATTGTGATGACGGGTGTGAAACCGCATAAGCGATTTTAGTGAACTTTGCCGGCCACTGCCCGCCAAGGAAACGGGTAAACGCCGCAGGCATTGGTTTGTCGCCAACCGCATCGGTCAGTACTAAGCGCCCCCCTGTCTTGACGAAGGCAATCAGCGATGCGATACGTGAGTCGTCAAGAACTGTCGCCGAAGGAAGTATAATCGTTTGATACCGCCGGGCCAAGTCCTTCCCAATACGATGGGGCAAAACAATTTCGAATAGAATGTGCCGGGAAACCATAGCCCGGTAAAGCCCTAACATTTCATCTCTCCATCCTCCTTCATCGCCATCGACGCCTGCCGGCCAAATCAGTGCGACGGGCGCAATGGGTTCGGCGGATGTCAGATAAGGCTCGAATCGCTCCATAAATTGAAAGGGTTCGGCTATCATGGAAAGCGTACGTGGATCGGGCATGTTGCAAGGGAGACCATACGTCGGGGCTTTGATGCCGGCATTGTGCGCTATCGCCTGGTAGCAATAGAAGGCGTACTCGGCAACGGGTTTCAAGGACAGTTTCCCCTTGTGATAACCGACCTTAAGGTTGACGAGCGGCAATCCCGAGGTTTCTGATTTTGACGCGTGGCTCCAATCTGCCGTCAGTGCCGCCCACCATCGCAATCGATAGAAATCCTCATCACCCGGCTTTCCGGAAGTCGAGAGCAGATTGGTATATCCCTCAGCCAGGAGTTCATGGTTAAAGCCCCGGCTCGTCCCCCATCCAGGGCTTTCCGGACTGTTGATCTCGGCCATGAAAAGAGCATCAGGATTGCCCTGCTGAATGATCCGCCTGTATTTCTTCATTTGGTCGGCCAACCTCTCCTGTCGCCACCGACGTTGGGCCTCGCCGGCGGTCGGTATGCTGTATCTCCGGATTGTCGCTTCGTCAAAGACCGCTCCCCAAAAACCGGGGGCGTTAAGATGAAAGCCGTCGACATCATAACGGCTCAGAACTTCACGCAGCACCGGTATCGCAAATTCCTCGTTCTGGTAACCGCCAAGCATCGTAGTTCGATACAAATCATCTCGTGCTTTTCGTGGTTTTCCATCCTTGGCCGGGTAGAACCATTCAGGGTGGCTATCAAATAAATCCAATCGGGCTTTACTGAAATCGAACCGGGCAATGACTTTGATACCATTGGCCCTGGCTTCTTCGACCACTTCTTTCAAGAGATCCCTGTTCTTTATACGAGGGCTTTTCACCTGATGCGGAATTTGCGTTTGGTAGAACGCGTAAATCCCCCCGGTGCTGAAGACAATGGCTTCGGCATGGAGAGATTTACAGTCGGCTATAAAACGCTTGACATCAAAGTTGTCGGCTTCGGCCTCCCGCATGTTGGGATGGTATATCCTCAACGGACGCTCCTTCCACCATGCCGAACCACCGGCTTCGGCGCAAAATACCAAGGCAAAAAAAAGACTACAATTAAGTACCAGCAGCCATGGCAGAACGCGATACCCCAAATCATGCTTCATGCTCATCTCCTCTTTTCAATCCTGGTAATTGTCCAAGGCCCGGCCTATGCAGGAGGGATTACCCCGGAACTGAACGTCTGCGAATGCAGCCGCGCTTCTGTGGAAAAACAAGCAAATTGTGTAGATATTCAGAGTTTACGAAAACCTGTCAAGCAAGGTAAGTACACATAACCACTTGTTAGCAGATATTATCATAATTTCTTGATTTCCCAAGAATTAGTATTGATAATTGAATAATAAAATAAACATTTTACCGAAAATCCTAAATCCTAATATCAAAACTCTAAACAATATCGAATTACCAAACTACAAATGCTCAAAACAGTGCCCTTTGACCAGAAAC
>QNBT01000357.1 GCA_003644205.1 Planctomycetota bacterium
ACTGTCCCGGAGACAATCGCGTCACCAACGGAACCAGTCGTGGTGCATCACTGCCTTATCGCATATATCGCAGCTATTCTATGCCCTATGGTGTGGCCCCAAATGTCTCTAACAACAAGAGAAAAGCTATAGAGACGAATTGGTTTTTCCAACCGATAACAAAAATAGGCATGTTAAAGGTTCCGAGCCAAAAATATATCTTCGTGGAAGAAGCCTACGACGGAAAGGCCTACCGATACAACGATGAATGTTGGAATTTTGTACCTTATAACCAAGATGGCAGTTATAAGTATGAGTTGTGGGATCCGCTTGGCAGCTTTCACGTCAAGTCATGCACATTCGCCTTCGCTGACGGACATACGGATAAACACAAATGGCGGGACAAGGATACCATCGATTTCTTTGAAAATAGACCCAGTTATGGGGGTGGCACATTCACCTTCCCCGGCAATAAAGACATCGAATGGCTTGCCGACAGCTATCCATTTCTACCCGCACGATAGGATTAAAAGTATAACCAAAAATAAGAGCAACAAAATCCAGTGAAGCCGTAAGAACCGAAAGATATTGAGGGTTGCTTTAGTGCTGGTGGGGGTACATTTGTTATTTGGGTCGTCTCACTAAATTCGTAACATCCTCTCGCTTTACCCTTCCGCAGCAGTTGGACGAAACCGCCAATAAAATTCTAGTATCGTCCCAAAGTTTGGGACGATACCAAAATTCTGAAAAAAAGGTTTTGCACAGTACGGAATATGTATTATACTAAGCGCCTCAGGAACGCAGCCGTGGCAATAACAGGGACAGGATAATGCCTGGAAGGATTCCAAAAGTTGTTGTGGTCGGTCCGGCCTATGTGGACATGGCTATAAAGTGCAGCGAGGTGCCCCCACCAGGCCAGACCGTCGAAGGTTCCGGTTTTGAATGTACGCCAACCGGCCCGGGGCCAAACCGTGTTATAGAGGCGGCCCTTTGCGGCTGTGAGACATACCTCCTGAGCAAGGTCGGAAATGACCTTTTTGGCCAAATGGTCAAAGACAAACTTGCCGAATACAACGTCAACACAGATTTCGTTTACACTGCCCAGGCAAAGAGCACGGGCATCATTGTTACCATGGTGGACTCCATTGGCGAGAACTCAAGTTGCCTTTCAGCCGGCGCTAACCGCGCCTTAAGTGCCGATGAGGTTGCCTGTGCCTCCGCTGAGCAGCTCATCAGCTCTGCCGATGTATGCCTGATTCACGCCGACCTGCCGGGCGAGGTGGTTACAACAGCGATTTCAACAGCAAATTTATACAAAACCAAAGTCATACTCGAAACAAAACTTACAACTCCCGATGGTGATAAACCGTTCGAGGCGGACTGGCCGCTGGAGTACTATTCTGTCAATATACTGATTCCCGATTTCGGCAAGTGTGCCTCTGCCCTGGAACTCGGGGCCGGAACCGGTCACAAACTCAAGCTGCTCGCTTCGGGGCTTGTCGCCGGCGGAATCGAATGTGTGGTAATAAATATGGGTGCCCGCGGCGTTTTTGTTGTGGACAAAGAAGCTACCGCTCAAATCCGGGGATTTGAGCTTGATATTATCGACCATAACGCCTCGGCGGATGCATTTGCCGGGGCACTGGCCGCTTCGGTCGGTGCCGGAGACGAGCCGAAAGATGCCGTAAGATTTGCCGCCGCCGCCGCCGCATTAGCTTCTTCGAGATTCGGCTCGCTCGATGCTCTGCCGTCAAAGGAGGACATTATCGAGTTGTTGCAAAACCAAACGGACTGATTTTACACGGGAATCGCAAATGCCGTTTCAAAGCCAAAACCAGCGCATATCAGCCGGTGAAATCCTCCAGGCAATCGCAGGCGGTGCCGAAATCATACTTCACAGGTGTACCATCACCGGCCGGCTCGACGCAAACAGGTTGTTTATCAAGAACGAGGGATTCGATTGTTCGAGCCTGGATGTCGGTGTCTCCGGTGATAAGAGGACGCTGACTTTAGGCCAAAAGATGACTTTTGATTCCTGCAGGTTTGAGGACGATGTTCTTTTTGCACCGCCGTGGGACAATCCCGACCAGTTAGTGGTGATTTTCGCCGAAGATGCGGTCTTTAACTCGTCGGTCTTTTGCGGTCAGGCGCGCTTCAGCAAAACGATATTCCGCTCTTTGGCGAGTTTTAACGGGTGCAGGTTCGAGCGAATCGCGGCCTTTCGGAGCGCGAATTTCCGTGCCCAGGCCAAGTTCCAGACGGTGGCATTTAAGGGTTACGGATTGTTCAATGACGCCGTCTTCGGCTCCGATGCAGGCTTTACAAATAGCTGCTTCAGCAAGGGGGGCAATTTCACCAATGTAAGATTCGAGGGCAGGGCCGATTTTGCCGGTGTATATTCAGAGAGTAAATCGGTCCCCGTTTACGAGTCCGTCCGGTTTGCGAGGCGTCTCTACGGCGACGACGAGACATTCTGGCGATTTATCAAACAGGCTTCACAAGAGGCCGGATATTATCAATTGGCCGGTGAGAGCTTTTATAACGAGCGCTGCGCACATTTTTGGCGTAAGTTTCGCGGGCCGAACTACGACAAGCTTACGCCCCGGCAAAAGATTTCCAGTACCCTGAAGGGTATAAGACTGCTGCCGGAGCTGATTTTCGGCAGGTGGCTTTTCGGTTACGGGGAAAGACCGGTACGGGTGCTTGTTGCAAGTGTGCTGATTATCTTTGTATGCGGCCTGTTTTACTGCTCACCATACGCTGAGCTTTCGTATCGGACCGATTTGGCTACGACCAGCCGGTCTTTTATGGACGGTCTGTATTTTAGTACGATAACCTTTACCACCCTCGGTTTTGGCGATATGTATCCGGCTTATGACCATTTGTTGACGCGGTGTATCGCGATGGCTGAGGCCGTGAGCGGTGCGTGCCTGATGGCCCTGTTCGTTGTGGCTCTGTCAAAACGCTATTCCCGCGGATAAACATATAATGACTTTTGGTAACCGTTCAGGCCTTTTAGTTAGTCTGAGGCAGAAGTGATGGAGTAGGAGTTTAAAAATAATAAGCACTCAATGCGTTTTGAAGGAATTGCCAACTGGAGCGGCCTTGCTTCCGGCAGGTAGCCAGAACCGTCCGGATACGAGCGTTCCATTGTCGGCCCATCAAAGAGCGGCTGCC
>QNBT01000358.1 GCA_003644205.1 Planctomycetota bacterium
AACTTTTTGCTTTGCTGCTTATATTTTGAGCTTCTCAAGATGGATATTTTGTCTTATAATCTCAAAAGTAGGCCCAAAAAGCCCTCTTGTGGCGCGTATTTTCATATTTCGCGGATGATAACCAACCTGTTTAAGTATCTTTCGAGAAGACTAAGGTGTTTACAGCAAAACAAATCAGAAGCTCGTTTATTGACTTTTTCAAAGCCAGGGACCACACGTTTGTCCCCAGCGCTCCGGTTGTGCCGATAGGTGACCCGACGCTGCTGTTTACCAATGCCGGGATGAACCAGTTCAAGGATATCTTTTTAGGCCTGAAGCAACCCGACTATCCGCGAGCGGCGAACAGCCAGAAGTGCATCAGGGTCAGCGGCAAACACAACGACCTCGAAGAAGTAGGCTTCGATACGTACCATCATACCTTCTTTGAGATGTTGGGCAACTGGTCATTCGGCGATTACTTCAAGGCCGAGGCCATCGAGTGGGCCTGGCAGCTTTTAACGGATGTTTACGGAATGAATCCCGACAGCCTTTATGCAACCGTCTTCGCCGGTGATAAAAAAGATAACCTGCCGCCGGACGATGAGGCCAAATCGCTCTGGCCGAAGGTAACACCCATATCACCGGAGCGGGTCCTTGCATTCGGCAAAAAGGACAACTTCTGGGAGATGGGCGATACGGGACCATGCGGACCCTGCAGCGAGATACATATCGACCTTGGCCCTGCGGCCTGTAACATGAAGAAAGTCCCCGGCCATAAGTGCCAAGTCAACTGTGGATGCGCAAGATTCATTGAGCTGTGGAATCTCGTTTTCATACAATTCAATCGCAAATCCGCCACCCAGCTCGACCGACTCAGCGCCAATTACGTGGATACCGGCGCCGGCCTCGAAAGAATAACCGCCGTTCTGCAGAACAAATCCAGCAACTACGACACGGACCTTTTCAGCGGTCTCATTAGTGCCGTCGCCGACGAAACCGGCTGTAAGTACACGTCAAAGTTAAATAGTAAAACCGACAGTGCCTTTCGCGTTATAGCCGACCATGTTCGCTCCGTTGCATTTGCGATAGCCGACGGCGTAACACCATCCAACGAAGGCGCCGGCTATGTCATCCGTCGAATTCTCCGCCGGGCGGCAAGGTTCGGCAGGGTCCTCGGTATGCACGAACCGTTCATATACAAGTTAGTAAGCGTCCTTGCCGATACCATGGGCGAAGCTTTCAGTGAGATAAAAGAAAGAGCCGAGTTTGTCGCAACCGTCATCGAAGCCGAGGAGGCAGGCTTCGGCAGGACTTTAGACAGAGGCCTGGAGATTTTCGCCTCAGCCGCCGCTAAGGCAAAGGATAAAACCATCAGCGGCGAAGATGCTTTCGGCCTTTATGATACTTACGGTTTTCCGCTGGACTTGACCGAGCTTATGGCAAGAGAGCAAGGGCTGAAAGTCGATACCGACCTGTTCGATAAGCTGATGGAAGCCCAGCGCGACCGCGCACGTGCAGCACAAAAATCTTCGTCACCGACAATAGACTTAACCGGCGTCCAGCTTCCTGCAACCGATGATTCGGCAAAATACCAAACAGATAGCTGTATCACAAAAGTTGCAGGCTGGATAGATGCGGCAGGCTTCCATGCAGATGGAATCTGCACCAATCAGGATGCAAATATCAGCCTGGCCCTTGAGACGACCTGCTTTTATGCAGAAGCCGGCGGACAGGTAGGCGATTGCGGCATTATCAGGGCACGCAAGGGAGAATTTGTTGTAGAAACAACCGAAAAAATCGCCGATTGTATTCTGCATCAGGGCAAACTCGCATCGGGTACTATCTCGGTCGGCGACGAAGTTACCGCCACCGTCGATAAAAACAGAACGGAAAGTAAAAAAAATCATACCGCGACACATCTTTTGCAATGGGCGCTGCAGCAGGTATTAGGCGAATCGGTGAACCAGCAGGGAAGCCTTGTTTGTCCCGATTATCTGAGGTTTGACTTTACTTATCCAAAGGCCCTGACAACCGGGCAGTTGAAGCGGGTCGAGCATCTTGTCCATGAAAGAATAGCTGAAAATGTCCCCGTAACATGTACTATTATGCCTATCGACGAGGCTAAGAAACTTGGTGCAATGGCCCTGTTCGGTGAAAAATACGGTAACGAGGTCCGCGTTGTTGCGATTGGCGCCGAAAATGACAGCACCGTTAAAGACGCATTCAGTCGCGAGTTTTGCGGCGGAACGCACGTTGCTAATACCGGTGAAATTGCCGGCTTCAAAGTGATAAAAGAAGAAAGCATATCCGCCGGTGTCCGCAGGATAACCGCGCTAACCGGCCGGGCGCTGAACGATTATCTCACGCAGCGAAGTGAAATCATCGATGAGCTCGTTGAAATGTTGAAAGTACCCGCCGAAGAGCTGCCCGGGCGCGTCCGGAAGCTGCTCGACAACAACAAGGAATTAGCCAGACAGTTAAAGTCCGCCGCCAAACAAGGACGGACGGACACAATGGTCGAAGCCGACAATCTGCTCACCGGGGCCGAAAAAATCGGCGACACGGCCTTGATAGTCGGCCGGGTCTCGCCCGCACCCATCGAGCAGGTGCGTAGCGCCATCGACAGCTTAAAGAAGAAGGCAAAATCCGCTGCAATTGTCTTGGGTTTTGCCGAAAGTGAAGACAAGGCCCTGCTGCTCGCTGCTATGACAGATGACCTCGTAAAGAATGGTCTAAAAGCCGGCGAGGTCGTAAAGACAATCGCTCCTGTTATCGATGGCGCCGGCGGTGGACGACCACATTTGGCCCAGGCCGGCGGAAAAAATCCTGCAAGACTGAACGAAGCCTTGGCAAAGGCACATGAGATTATAAAAGAGAAACTGGCAAATTCATAAACCGAAGTGCTCTGTATAAACCTTTATAAATGTCATTCTGAGCCGACCTGTCCTCCGTAGTCCCGATGTACTCGGGACGGAGGATGGAAGCCGAAGAATCTCAAACCAATATAAAATGCTTGTGCCTGCGAAAGCAGGTATCAAATATCCAATCTATTGCTCTTTGGAAAAATAAATAAACGCTAACGATGAAATCCTAATTTCTAAATCGTAAATCCGAAACAAATTCAAAATCCAAATGCTCTAATGCCCGAAAAAGCTGTTTCTGGTCAAAGG
>QNBT01000359.1 GCA_003644205.1 Planctomycetota bacterium
CTTATCTGCCCTTTTGGTCTTGTTTCGTGGATTGCAGAACAGATTAGCTTAACGAGGGTGAAGGTCGATCATGAGAAGTGTACAGACTGTGGGTTGTGCATCAATGCCTGCCCAACCCAAGCCGCTAAAGGCAGGGTATCGGATAAACTATTTGCCGCTGATTGCTTCAGTTGCGCCCGTTGCCTGAATGTATGCCCTCAGGATGCTATTCGATATGGTTCTGTGTTTTCCAAAAGCTCTTGCGAGAAACTTGGGAAACAGCGTACTTCAAAAAAAGAATCTGCTTCCATTTGATAGAAGATACCGGCTGAATCGGGTTTGCAGGATTAAATACCCTTGATTATTTGACACAGTTTCGTATAAATGCACCTGTCAATTGCAAAAAGACCGTTGAATTTAATCGTGGTAGTCTCAATCTGAAAAATTGAAACGCTGTTTCGAGTTAAGGAAGATTTTTATTGTCGCACGAGAAGATAGCGATAATAGATTTCGGCAGTCAATACGGCCGGTTGATAGCCCGCCGGGTCCGCGAACACAATGTCTTTTCGCAGATATATCAGCCGAGCGTAACCGCGAGCGAGTTATCCGCACAAGATGTTAAGGGGATAATTCTCTCAGGTGGCCCTGCGAGTGTGTATTCGGAAAACGCCCCTGCCTGTGACGAGAAGATATTCAAATTAGGTGTTCCGATTTTAGGTATATGCTACGGGATGCAATTAGGCTGTAAGATTCTCGGGGCCGATATTGCGCCTGCTGCGAGCAGGGAATACGGCAGAACGAAATTAACAGTTGTCGAACGAAGTGATTTGTTCGCCCGGCTTCCGGAAACGGCCACGGTGTGGATGAGTCACGCCGACCAGGTGAATGAGCTTGGCTCAGATTTTATCGCTCTTGGAACCACGTCCAATTGCCCCTTTGCGGCGGTCAGACACGCAGGCGGCAAATTCTTCGGCGTACAATTTCATCCGGAAGTTACGCACACGCCGTGCGGTAGCGACATTCTGAAGAATTTTCTTTATGATATATGCCGATGTTGCGGCGACTGGCAGATGAGTGATTTTGTCGCCGACACGGTAAAGTCGGTCCGCAAGCAGGTCGGCAAAGCGAAGGTGATATGCGGGCTGAGCGGCGGTGTGGATTCTGCGGTAACGGCGGCGATTCTTCACAAGGCGATAGGTGCGCAATTAGTGTGCATATTTGTTGATAACGGCCTGCTCCGTAAAAACGAGCGGTCGGGCGTTACTTCGATGTTCCGTGACCACTTCGGTATGGACCTGCATGTGGTGGACCGGGGTAAGCAGTTCTTAGAAGGTCTGGCAGGCGTTACCGACCCTCAGCAGAAGCGAAAAATCATCGGCGCCGAGTTCATCAAGGCGTTTAAGTCCGAGGCCGACAAGATCGCCGGCGCTCGTTTCTTAGCTCAGGGTACACTTTATCCGGACGTTATCGAATCGGGGCATAAAGACGGCAATTTAGCGGCTAACATCAAGCTGCATCATAATGTGGGTGCTCTACCGGATGAATTAGGCTTTGAGCTTGTTGAGCCGCTTCGGGACCTTTTCAAAGACGAGGTAAGACGAGTCGGTGAACATCTCGGGTTGCCGGAAGATATGGTATGGCGCCATCCATTCCCCGGGCCGGGTCTTGCGGTAAGGATTATCGGCGAGATTACCGAGAAAAGACTAAAAGTGCTGCGCGAGGCGGACGATATACTCATTGAAGAGATTAAGGCAGCGGGACTTTACCGACAGATATCGCAGGCCTTGGCGGTACTCGTGCCGGTCGGCACGGTGGGGGTGATGGGCGACGAACGCAGTTACGAAAACGTCATTGTGATCCGTGCGGTAGAGACAAAAGATTTTATGACCGCCGATTTTTCACGAATACCCTACGAAGTTTCAGGGTTGATAGCCAGCCGGATAATTAACGAAGTCCGCGGAGTCAATCGTGTGGTCTATGATATCTCCAGCAAACCTCCCGCTACAATTGAGTGGGAATGATACATGCGAATACTCCGTAGCAACCGATGCAGGCTTTGCATCTTCTGTGTAATGCTGGTTTTTATACCCGCCTGCGCTACCGGCCAGGTGGATAGTCATCCCGCACAAAAAGAAACAGTCGGCCAAAACACCGCTGCCGCCGCCCAACCAGCCTCAAGCACCCACGGCACCGACCCCAATAATGCAGATGTTCTCGGCTCCCTTTGGACAGACGTTTGGACGTTGCCGGATACTATCGTTGAAGAATCTTTGGACATCCTGGACACAGATAAAAATCTGATGTACCTGCTGTTGGCCGGGGGTGCCAGTATCGCTATGCACAATACAAACATGGACAGTGAAATAGCGGAGAACTTCAATCTGAACCGTGCTCTGGGTAAGGAGGTCGATGAGATAGTATCAAATCTGGGAGGGCCGGGCGTTCATTTCGCAGTGACGGGTCTGTGGTATGCAATTAGTGTTGACAAAGGTGATGAGTTGAATAAGCAGCGCAGTTGGACGATGATGAAGGCCCTGTCGGTAACGGGGGCTACCACGATAACCCTTAAACTCATTGTCAACAACGATGCACCCAATGAGAAGTGGCCGGCCTGGCCGAGCGGGCACACGGCAAGCTCCTTTACCGTTGCCTCGGTACTGGATGAGCTTTACGGCCCGGAGGTGGGATTTCCTGCGTACTTAGCGGCGGGCTTCGTAGGTTACAGGATGATGGATTCGGGGGACCACTGGGCGAGCGATGTCGTGTTTGGTGCTGTTTTGGGCTGGATTGTCGGCCATCATATTGGGAGGGAACAAAAGATGATGGAGCTTGCGGGTTTTGAGATTAATCCATATACGAATATCACCCCCACCGGCCCGGCGGTAGGCATTAGCCTGGTGAAGAGATTTTAGACTGGCATACTCAGCGACATTCGCGTTTGGACAACTAAGATACCTTTGATATCATCTTTTATTTAAACTGACATTTCCCATTTGCACGGTTAAAAGACATATTTTTTCCTAACGACATCTACAATTTTATTAACGTCCCAAAGTTTGGGGGTAATCCGGTTATTCCCTTTCCAAACAAATAATCGCGTTTAACGCTTTATCAGCTACCGGCAGCATAACAAACCTGTAAGTTCTCTTGTGCCCAA
>QNBT01000360.1 GCA_003644205.1 Planctomycetota bacterium
AAAGTATCTTATCTTCTATGCCGCATTCGATAAATCGCCGCCAACACCTCCGCTACCGCTACATACAGAACCTGGGGTATGGGGCTTCCGGCTTCTACGGTCGAGTATATCGTCCTGGCCAGTTCCGGCCTTCTCATAATGGGAACTCCGTATGCCCGCGCTACCTCTCTGATTTTTTCTGACAAATGGTCCGCTCCTTTTGCAACTACAACAGGAGAGTCCATCGTCTTGGCCTCGTAACGAAGGGCAACAGCCACGTGTGTCGGATTGACAAGAACCACATTCGCCTTGGGCACCTCCTCAAGTATGCGCTTGGTCGCCATCTGGAACTGAATTCTCCGGATTCGTGATTTTATTTCGGGCGAACCCTCTGTTTGTTTGCGCTCCTCCTTCACTTCCTGACGGGTCATCTTCAGTTCGTCAATGTGCTTCCATTTTTGGTAGAAAAGGTCAATAACACCTATAACGAGTAAACCGATGCATACACGTATCATCAGACCTAATATTATTTGCGCGATATGGGCAAGTATTCTTCCCGCCGGCGCCCATTGAAGTGTCGCAAATGTATTTATTTTGTCGTGAAGATAAAACCATACAAGGACAGATATGAAAGCCAGCTTGGCTATGGACATGCAAAGGCGCACGAAGGAACTGAGGTTGAACAACTTCCCAAAACCCTTCATAGGATTGATTGAGCTTAACTTCAGGCTTACGGCCTCCGTGGAAAAATTCAAACCGCCAACAGCAACACCTGCCAAAATAGATACTGCAAAAAGAGCTGCGAAAAAGGGGCTTGTAACAACCGTAAAATCGACGATTTTTGCCTTCGCAAATATCATAAATGCTTTGCTGTCGGTAAAGACCGTATTGGGTGCGGATATCCCCTCTCTCATTGCCTCGGTAAGCCAATCTAAAATCTGCGGCCCCAACAAAGCCGATGCTGCTACCAGCACTATAAGCGTGGCCACGGATGCAAACTCCTGGCTCTGGGGTACCTGCCCCTTTTCTTTGGCCTTAGACAGCTTCTTCGGGGTCGGTTGTTCGGTTTTCTCGGCAGCAGGTTTATCCGCCATACTCGGCACCTGTCAAATCAAGAACCAAAAAACAAATTCAATAACATCTCGTCATGGGTTGCTTCATAAGGGCAGTAGCTTGCCCATGAAATCGGCAAATTGGGACACAAAGTTGCTGATGAAAGGTACAAATATCGCCGCCATCAACAACCCTAATCCGACACGCAGAGGCAAGCTGACAAAAAGAATGTTCATCTCGGGTACTATCCTTGCTAATACAGCCAATATGACCATCAGCAGCAAAAATGCCGCCAACATTGGTGCCGCTAATCTCAGCCCGGCCGCAAACATCGTCGAACCTGCTTCTATCATTCCGCCGGTTAAGACCGATATTGTTGGAGTGCTGCCTAACGGAAATGCTTCATAACTGCGCGAGATTATCAGGAAAAACAGGTGATGTCCGTTGGCAGCCAGAAACATAAGCAAAAACAGCATTTCCAGGAGCATACCAAGCGGCTGAGCTCTCTCCCCCGTCAATGGGTCTAAAATCTGTGCCATGGCCATACCCATTTGTCGTTCTATAATGCGACCACTGAATTTGACCACGGAAAATATTACAGTGGCAATCAGCCCTAAAGACGAACCGTAGATGGCTTCAGCGATGATTAACAAACCCGCTTCCAGGCCTGAAATCTGTTGGGCGTCAAAAGCCCACGAGGTTGTCATGGTAAAGAAAACAGAGACTAAAATGGTTGCGGCAACCTTGATTCTGACGGGCAGGATTTTTGAGCCGAAAACGGGCAGGACCAGAAAGAATGCCGAAAGCCTTGTCAAGACCAACGCAAAACACAGTAGTTTCGCGATTACCGGCTCCATAGGTCAGTGTCCAATATTCTGTATGCAGCCGAAAATGTCGTTTGTGAATTTAAGCAAAACCTCAAGCATCCAGCCTCCGAAAAGCAACGTAACAAAACCCACCGCCAAGAGTTTTGGGACTATTGTCAAAGTCATGTCGCGTATGGAGGTAACAGCTTGTAACAATGTTACCGTTACGCCGACCACCAGGCAGGTCAGCAAGATGGGAGCAGCTAACATTAATGCCGTCTCAAGGGTGTGCCTGCCTAAATAAAGAACCAAACTACTATCCATTTGCTAAATCCCTGAAAACAGAATAAGTTATTTGAAACCCAAACTCAGACTTTTTGCCAGCAATCCCCACCCGTCAACAAGAATAAATAAGATTAGTTTGAAAGGCAGAGATATCATCACAGGTGGAAGCATCATCATGCCCGCACTAAGCAGAACGCTCGCAATTACCATATCAATCAGCAAAAAAGGGATGAACAGAAGACAGCCTATTTCGAATGCCGTTCGAAACTCGCTGATAATAAACGCCGGTATCACTATATGCAGACCAATATCCATTGCCTTAGCGGGCTTTTCGATGTGGGCCATTTGGACAAAAAGTGCCAAATCCGGTTCGCGTGTTTGGCGCAGCATGAATTCTTTCATGCAATTGCCCGCGTTAGTCCCGGCTGTTTGAAAATCAATCTCATCGGCAAGATACGGTTTGACTGATACTTCGTTGATTTTGGAAAACGTCGGTGTCATAGTATAAAGCATGAGAAATAAAGCCAAACCTACAATCGCAATAGTAGGAGGGATGGTCTGAGTAGTCAGGGCGCGACGGACAAATGCCAAAACTATAACAATTCGTGTAAAAGAGGTCATCATCACGAGAAGACTCGGCAAAATAGCTAAGCCCGCAAAGATGATTACGAGTTTGACAGGCGTTGACCAGGCTTCGGTCTCACTATTGCTGGAGGTTGCTTTGTCCACCACGGTAATTAAATCGCTAACACTTGGCATACTATTTGCCCTACCGTTCTTGGAGGGGGTGTTCAGATCCTGTCCAAAAGACACATCGGCTGACAACAAAAGAGCGATGAACACGAAGAAGAGCGTTTTATGAATCCGGGTACCCATTTGTGTCCTTAAACATTGTCCTCCCATTGTTTCGGCCCGCTGCTTGATGCCTTGGTTAAATCGGCCAACTTCGTTATGCTCCCGTTTGTGCTGCCTATCAGAAGCATCCTGTCACCTGCTTTGACCAAATGTACCGC
>QNBT01000361.1 GCA_003644205.1 Planctomycetota bacterium
GAGCCAAATTTTTTTGGTGCCGTACCTTACACCGTGCCGACATATTTAGATAACTGTGTCGAAAACAGCAAAAAACGCTAATATTGCCCCCTTTATCGAGGCACTGGTATTATTACTAATGGCTACGGGGACAGTGTTCGTCTTCTCGGCTGGAGCTAACGTTAGCACGGACTATGACTTACAGCATTTTTACGACTTTACGACCCTCAAGCAGGTTCTTTTCTTTCCCTTTGGCGTTTTAGTGCTGTACTTGTGCAGCAGGTTGGATTACAAGAAATTCGGTTTTGAATGTGGTTCGCCGGCAAAATCCTTTTCGCCGTACCTGCTAATATTTGCTATAGCGCTACTTGTACTTGTTCTGATACCCGGAATCGGTGTCCAAAGGCATGGAGCTCGGCGGTGGCTGGATATTTGTCCCGGGCCTCTTTATGTGAGCTTTCAGCCGTCTGAACTCGCAAAATGGGCCATCATCTTCTTCCTGGCGGCTCTTGTTGCCAGCCTGGCCCATACCATCAAGCTATACTGGAGAGGATTTGTCCCTATATGTCTGGTCTCAGGATTGGTGATGGCACTGATAGTGACGCAAGACTTTGGGACGGCGGCGTTTATCGCCCTGCTGACGTTTTTGATGCTTGTAATCGGCGGCGCGCGCTGGTGGCACTTCCTGACCCCTCTGCCTGTGGCGGCGGCCGCTTTTTATGCGGCAATAGTCAGTTCGCCGACCCGTGTCAACAGGATAGAGAGCTTTATAAAGAGCTTTATCGATCCCGAGGCGATTTCGTACCAGGCCAAACAATCTCTGATTGCGATAAGCACCGGCGGGATATGGGGTAAGGGCTTAGGCAGAGGGATTTGCAAGTATGGACATGTGCCTGAAGATACGTCAGACTTCGTATTCGCGATTATCGCTGAAGAACTTGGATTTGTAGGAGCGGCGCTGGTAATTGTGATTTTCATTGCCTTTGTCGCCTGCGGGATGATAATTGTGATTCGGTGTGAAAATCGGTTTGGCCGAGTATTGGCGGCAGGCATCGTACTTGCAATCGCACTTCAGGCAGCAATAAATATCGGTGTTGTCATGGTGGTCCTGCCGACAAAGGGGATACCGCTGCCTTTTGTAAGCGCCGGTGGAACAAGTATGCTTCTATCGGCGGCAGCAGTGGGAATTCTGCTTAACATTGCCAGACAGACAGAAAGTCAGCGGCAAATCCAGGAAATGAGTACATGAAGCGGTCGCATTATTTCTTTGCCGGTGGAGGGACCGGCGGGCATATATACCCTGCCCTTGCAGTAGCCGAGCAGATACGACAAGCAGATTCCGATGTGCATATTACATTTTTTTGCAGTGAGCGGGCGATTGATTCGCACATACTTGCAAAGACCGGATATGAATTTTTTCCGCTGCCTGTTATGTCCTTCTCACTTCGGCCGGACAGAACTTTGGTATTTTTTTCAAGGCTGATGCGAAGCTACAGGCTCGTCAGAGAAAAAATCTTCCCTGTTGCAGACAAGTCGGTTGTCATAGGTACAGGCGGATTCGCATCGGCGCCCGCGGTCTGTGCAGCACACAGACTCGACGTACCCGTCGCCATAATCAATGTTGATATTGTACCGGGTCGGGCGAACAGGCTCTTGGCTCGCTTTGCAAAGGAAATTTTTGTTCAGTTTGAAGATACTGCCGAGCGCTTTGCAAATACGAAAGCTGCTGTGAATGTTGTGGGCTGTCCACTGCGGGAAGGTTTTGGAAGCGACGACAGACGTATGGTCATCGACGAATTAGGGCTTGATGAAAACAAAAAGACTCTTGTTGTAACAGGGGCTTCGAGCGGTTCTATGAGTATCAATGATGCGGTATGCGCACTGGCAAAAGACCTTGAACCCTTTGGCCGGTCCTGGCAGATGGTTCACATTACGGGCAAAAGGGATTACGAGCGGGCCCAGGCCGGCTATGTGGATGTTGGGATTGGACATAAGATTATCGATTACTTCGATGATATGCCGGATTTGTTGGCTTGTGCGGATGTGGTTGTGGGGAGGGCCGGGGCGGTAAGTATAGCCGAATACGCAGCGGCAGGGGTGGCTGCGATTTGTTTGCCTTATCCGTATCATAAAGACAGGCACCAGTATTTGAATGCAGCCAAGCTGGTCGAGGCGGGCGGTGCCGTGATAGTTGACGATGTTGTGGGCGATTGCGGGCAGACATCAAAGAATCTTCTGCGTGAGCTGACGATACTGATGGCTGATGATGAAAAACGCCAACAAATGGGGCAAAACGGCAGGACTTGGGCGAGATTAGACGCAGCTGAAAGAATAGCTCAAGCTGTAATGAGTTTGTAGATAGTTTGTTTATTGTTAGGGAATTCTGGCAAAATCAAACAAAGATTTTCCACTTGAATCTTATTCCAGGACAGGTATAAATTAAATACAGTATTGATTAAATATTTGATAGGGCGTTGTCATGAAAAGTGTAATTATCATTTTTTCAATAGTATTTTTTAGTATAAGCCTCACAGTCAATGCATCAGGAAAACCAACCCATGAGCAGGTTGAAAAACTTGTCGCTGCTGCCTGGAAGGAGCCGCCCCGAAGTATTGACGTAACATATTATAGAACACTAAAAGACAGTACAAAAACAGAACAACACTTCCGAAAGATTTATGAAGAATCTGCCGATCGGATGTTTGGCACAAAAGAGGAACTGTCACCTGATGTTCTGATACAAAGAGAAAGAATGATTCAGATGAATATAGACGTCGCGTCCGCGAGATGGAAAAACGGGCATAAGTCAAAGAACAGAATCCGTTTTGATATGGATCGTTTACGGATAGATAGTGTCTCTGGAAATCCGGCAACAAATTTCATTGGTGAGGATGGGGAGGAAGGATTGTGGCCTGAAAAGAAAATTGGCCCAAATACACCTTTTGAAAATACCTATATCAATGTACCGGACCAGGACGGTGATTATTTACGTTATGATATATCACATGCAGATAACAAAAGCATAACAATCAGAAAAGTCAAGGGTGTATTAAGACATGACATCAACAGACTAATGAGTTTTACGGCTATTCCGTCTAATTTGTTTATCAAGATTAAGCTTGGGATTAAAAAGAACGGCTCCTACGAGC
>QNBT01000362.1 GCA_003644205.1 Planctomycetota bacterium
CCGACACAAACCGAGTGGGCTGGTGTACGTGTTCGAGCGAAAGTCCACCAGCAAAAACCTAACTGATAACACGTATTGGGATCGACTGCGAACGGATGACCAGATTACAACTTACCTGTATCACTTGCGGATGGCTCAGCAGCTTGGGCAGCTTGAGAAGATCGGGATCATGGCCGACGATCCGCCAATTCATGGGACGTTTTATGATGTGTGGCATAAGCCGGGGACTAATCCGAAGAAGCTATCACAGGGGGGCAGTAAGAAGTTTATAGAATCGGGAGAATATTGCGGACAGGAGTTCGAGCTCAGCCCGTCGAAAGAAGTGAACGGCGTTGCGCCCAGCATTGTGCCCGGCAAAAAGGAGGGCGCATTTTCCATCTTTGAGACCCCCGAAATGTATGGTGCTCGATTGCTCCAAGACATTGCCAGTCAACCAGAAACTTACTTTGCCCAGCGAGAGATCGCCCGGACGGACCAACAATTAGCCCAATATCAACAGAATTTGGCGAATCTGGTCAAGCTGATTCGATACGTGCAAGAGCATGGGCTGTGGTACGGGCACGACCGGATGTGTGAGTCGCCGTTTCGATGTGATTTTTTGCCGATACGGAATACAGTGGGATGTCTGAATGTTGAGGAAGAAGATGTGCCGGAGGGGTTTAAGAAAAGAGAGAAGAAATCTGATTAAAAGGAGACATAATGGCGTTACCAAAGATGCCGAGTAGAAAAGTGAATAAAGTTAAGGCGTTTAAGATTCAGCCTTGGACTAATAAAGGTCAGGGCCACAAAACAATTGCGTATGGTGATAGCGGAATCGGCAAGACCACGCTTTCGTGTCTGGCCCCAAACCCCGCGTTCATTTGGATTGACGACGGCGGTAGAATGATTAAGCATCCGGTATCGGGAGAACCATTACTCAGTGTTTCTGGCGTTGAAACATTCCAAGATGTGCGGGACGCCCTGCACTCCAATGTGTTCGACGAGGTTGATTCCATCGTCATCGACAATATTACCGAACTCGAACGATTGGGGCTGGCTCACACTCTTGCAACTGTTAAGAAGCAGAAGGGTGATATTGCAGCCAACATCGAGGATTATGGCTACCATAAAGGTTATCGCTATTGGCACGATACCATGCTTTTGATTCTTTCCGACTGTGATCGGTGGGTTCGTAAAGGTAAGAACATCATTATGGTGGCCCAGTCTACTACGATTCGAGTAGCCAACCCAGGTGGTGAGGACTTCTTGAAGCAAGCTCCAGAGCTCTATCACGATAAGAACACATCGACTTTGAATGCTTACGTATCGTGGGCCGATCACGTGTTGCGGTTGGGGTATTCTCATATTGAAGTATCACACGGTAAGGTTGGTTCTACAAATGAGCGGGCTGTATTTGTTCACCCGGAGGTTCATTTCTATGCCAAGAGTCGGACAATTTCAGCTGATTATCCGGTGGTGAGTTTCAACAAGCCTAGCGACGCATCTATATGGAATTTAATGTTTGGGGCGAATCATGCCGCTTAACAATCGACCACTTCAATTGACCCCACTGGGGGCGGGTGACATAGCAGATCATAGGAAACATTTGGGTTTTGAAAGTGCTGCATTTATGCTGCGGAATGGCAAACCAATTCCCGAACATCGGGAAAGGTATGAGCTAGAACAGAGATTTAGGAAGACATTTGGGAGGAAATAATGGATAAACTTAAACTGTGCGACACGATTCTCAATAAATATCTTCGTGGAGTATCTAACCCTTATTCATCTAAATTGACTGTTTGCCAAAGTGAATTTGTATTTGATGCAGATGGCGTGGGGACTGCTACATTGGACATTGGTTGTTCTCCGGTTATCCATAAATTAGAAGTCAAAAAACTAACCGAAGAGCAATTGGATATTTATGTCCGAGAGCGGCTTGCTGATGCATTTATGAGTATTGCAGAACTGGCTATGGCCAGTCTTAAACGAATATATGAAGATGAATCGCGGGGTGAAGTTGTGTTGGTATACTATAAAGAAAACGAGGATGAAAATGATGGTTGATCGTCGGGAATTTGATTCATTGAAAGCCCATTGCGAGCGCCAAGCCAGACAGATTAAGGCCAAGGATGCTGAAATAGCAAAATTAAAAACACAAATCGGAGGAAACAATGAAACGAGTGATAAACGAAATTACCCACACAAGTGTGGATAAACTTGACCTGAAAAAAACATATTATGCAATTTATGGTGGCCCCAAGTTGCTCTACAAATTGCACCGTATTGATGACGACCGTGGTTATGCGTGGGTGGACATGTTTAATTCTAAATGTTGGGCAGATGGGAGGCACACGTCTCCACAGCAGGCGATCCGATCAGCATTGAACGATAGTTTTTGTATAGGTGTATATGTAATTGATGATGCGCACGATTTGATTGCCCTGTTAAACAAAATTGATAAGAGAGAAATATGATCGGAGGAAGAAATGAAACGAGTGGTAAACGAAGTTACTCACATAACTGTAAATAAACTTGACCTGAAAAAAACATATTGTGCAATTTATGGTGACTCCAAGTTTCTTTACAAATTGCATTGTGTTGATGGTGATTATAATTATGCGTGGGTGGAAATATTTGGCTCTAAATATTGGGTAAATGGGGTGTACACATCTCCACAACAAGCAATTCGGTCAATGTTGGACGACAGTTCTTGCAAAGGCGTGTATGAAGTTGGTGGTGCGTGCGATTTGGCCACTTTGTTAAATAAAGTTGATAAGGGAGAAATATGATCGGAGGAGGAAAATGAGGCAAGTAATAAACGAAGTCGATCACACAAGCATAGACAACTTCGATCCGAAAAAAACATATTGTGCAGTTTGTGGTTATTGTAAGGCGCTCCATAAGTTGCACCGTGTTGACAGCGACCATAATTATGCGTGGGTGGAAATGTTTGGCTCTAAATATTGGGCAAACGGGGAACACGTATCTCCAAAACAAGCAATTCAGTCAATGTTGGACAGCCGTTATTGTAGGGGCGTATATGAAATTGACAACATATACGATATGATTTCTTTGTTGAACAAAATTGATAGAGGAGAAATATAATGGGCCAAATCAAACAAACCGGAACGTTCAAATTCAACA
>QNBT01000363.1 GCA_003644205.1 Planctomycetota bacterium
GATTTAGAAATTAGGATTTCATCGTTAGCGTTTATTTATTTTTCCAAAGAGCAATAGTATCCGTTGCGGAAAGCACATCCCACTCTGTCACCCCTGCGAAAGCAGGTATCGCTGAAAAGCGATATTGTCTTCATGTACCGCGGCTGTTTTAAGGGTAACCGTTATGGTCGCAGAGCTTTAAGCGCCTTGACAGTACGATTGTAACTGGTACCCCATGTCGTCCAGCCGGACGCGTCGATACCTATCTGAAGATCCGGTGAACTCGTAAGCAAGGTCGTCCTGACATGACCGTCACCAAACACTGCATTTAGTGCATAAGGCTTACCCCCTTTCATGTGGCCAATCCTGTGCAAACTGTCGATAACCATCGGTTTATTAGCCAACTCCAGGAAAGAAGTCCTTTCCCAGGTCCAGTACATATAACCGCTGCGGCACCGAACGTCTCCCACCGGTCCGCCCCATCCACCCGACTTGCGGGGGGGCATATACTTTTTGATATTCCTGAAGTAGTAGTCCGGTTTATATTTAGGGGCGACATTCTCTAAGGTCAGGAAAGCTGTTGGGCAATAAAAAAGTTCCGGTTCCTCAAGGTACCGCAAACTGTATAATTTGCCATGGTTAACCGCCTTTAAAAAATCAGGATCAACATCATCCGATCCTACAA
This sequence comes from Planctomycetota bacterium, assembly GCA_003644205.1. Classification (GTDB taxonomy): domain Bacteria; phylum Planctomycetota; class Phycisphaerae; order Sedimentisphaerales; family Anaerohalosphaeraceae; genus QNBT01. The sequence continues at coordinate 665 of QNBT01000363.1, forward strand.
CATAAGCCCACCAGGGCGTATAACTTGAAGTTATGCCTTCGGGAAATTCCCGTCCGTTGGAGCTGGAATTAGGCACCACCTTGTCTCTATAGTCCTGGGAATATATGCGCAGAGCAGCACCGAATTCCTTTAATTTGCTCGAACAGACCACACGTCGGGCAACCTCCTTGACCATACGCAGCGACGGAAGCAGAATAGCCAATAGCAATGCGATAATAGCGACAACCACCAGCAATTCAATTAATGTAAATCCTCTTGATTTACGCTCTATTCCATTAAGCATCATCACATTTCTTTCCCCTTTCAAATAACCATTTATACAAGAAACCGGGATTTTCCATATAACACAGCTAAAAAGCATATTTTCCTTCTTATGACATCGTAATTTTACCAAATTTACCTTGAATTGTCAAAGGTTACAGTGCTACCATGCGAGGGCGAGCGATGCGGTGTTGGGGCTTGGCGATGGAGGATGGATGTGGCGGTGTGGTGAAGGTTGCGGTGATGAGGCGACTTGGCGGCCTGGATGATTATCTATTTTACAGCAGCATCAGGTGTTTTGCGTTTACTGCACTTGGGCCCTTTTCCACCGTTGTCATTGGATGGTTTGTATCCGGCATCTGGAGTGAGTAAAATTCTATCCAGCTTTATTCCATCCTCATCCATCCATACATTTATGGTATGAGGTCCGATGGATGAAATGAATATCGAGGCATCCTGCTTATCTTTGGTGGCTTTACTCCAGACATAATTGGATGTTGAAGGGCCGAACTCAATCTTATCCGATGAAGGGATACCCTTACCATCGATACCCACATGAACTGAATTATCGGATTTATTCCCTTTTGCTCTTATCCAAACATGGTAATTCCCTGTGCGGGTAAAGTTAATTCTGTAATCCAGCTTTGGTGAATCCTTTAATGGGTCATATTCGGCAAACTTCGTATCTTTTTCCACGCCGTAATTTGGAAGTGCTTGCAGGCATTGGCCTCCTGCTGCATCGGCTTGCGAAATAACAGTCCATCTATGTCCCCCCTGAGGAAGGGAGGTATCGTAATTTTCAGCTTCCAGACAAACCATTCCGCCCGGTTCCTGTGCAAATCGCTTTAAGATTTTTGGCGGGGTAAAGGCAAAGTGGTACAGAACACCTTCATCACCTCCGACAATAACCTCATTATCACTGGAAACATCAATGTATTCGATTTGCCGATTGGCTTCCTGGGCTTGTACGTATCCGATCAATGACCAGTCATCACGTCGCCAAACCCTCATAATTCCATCAATGACGCCGCCGGTAAGAAGATGTTTTCCATCTGCAGTCCACCTCATCGCTTCAACAGCAGGATTCTCATCGCCATAATCATCACCCGGAAGCATTTTCAGATTTCCCCGATGTTTCAAATCCGCCACCATCACACCGTCTGAAGTTCGATATACTCTGCATAACTGATCTCGGCCGCTCAGAGCATAAAGTGTCCCGTCAGCGGAAAAATAAATCCGTTTCGCGCTGCTTTCAAATTTATGCCTTCTGATTCTTTTCCAGTCGGATGTTCTCGTGATAAAGGCCTCTCCTTTACTGGCGACTGACGCCAGCAGACTGTTATCGTGGTTAAAGTCCAGATTGTTTACCGCCCCCCTTTCGTGGGTAAATTTGTGGACCAGGCTAAAATCAGAAACGCGATACACACAAACTTCACTGTCCGCCCCTACAGCCAGCCACTTGCCGTCCGAGGAAAAATCGGCGCCGTCCACCTCCGCCGTCTTGTTGAAATGATGCACCAGCTTGAATGTTTTCGCATCCCACAGCTTTAATCCGTGGTCGTTAATGCCGGTATAAAAATACTTGCGGTCATACGAATAACCCACGGCGTTTATTTTGCCCGCTCTTTCAAATTTTAGGTTATTTATTTCAATATGTTTTACTTGGTTGACGAATTCGCCGGTAGAACGGATATAAATTTTCGCCGTACCATGATTATCACTGGCAATGATATAATAATTATCTTTTGAAAATTCGCATCCGTCAATTTGCCCCACAGTTCCCAAATGGTCTACATTTATCTTTCTAATCAAAGAAAACATCTCATCCTGACCAAAGGTCAATTGTGTAAATAATACGAATATAATGATACCGATACTCGTCTTCTTGATTATTGACATGCATGTATCCTCTATACTATACTGCCCTCGATTGCAAAATTCCGTATTTTTCAATCAGAAAGCACACCTTGTATCTCACAGATAGTGTATATGGACGATTAGACCTCGTCAAAAGAAAAGATAGCTGAACTGGAAATATTATAGTCTGCCGATACTGGTAAGAGCCTTTATAACAAAAAGTTATTAACGTCCCAAAGTTTGGGGGTAATCCGGTTATTCCCTTTCCAAACAAATAATCGCGTTTAACGCTTTATCAGCTACCGGCAGCATAACAAACCTGTAAGTTCTCTTGTGCC
>QNBT01000364.1 GCA_003644205.1 Planctomycetota bacterium
CGCGAGCGACCAGCCCCTCGGTAATGTTACTGGCGACCGTCTCCCACGCACCGTAAGCCCTCGGCGGCGTCCGCCACGCCACCGGCGCTAAAATCGCTATCCGCTTCGACTTAATATCCATATTCACATCTCCGCATAAATCTGTAAAATGGGACAGGTACAACCTGTCTTCGACAGAACGTACCAGTCCCTGTTGTTTTTATCATAACGGCAAATTGTTTTGATTAAAAGGACAAAACAATACAGGGCGTGTGGCACCCTTTTCCCCGAAAAGGGTGAATTACGCAGGGTGCAATGATTCGCACCACATTATGTCATCCCGGCCTCCAAGCCGGGATCCAGACGAGCGGCGAGCGACAAGATACGAACGACGAAACACGAGATACGAAATACATACTTCACCGTCTTCTTCGAAATCCCGACAACATCGGGACACCCAAACCGAGAAGTAAGAGGGTGGCAGGTTCGGGGACAACCTCTACTAACTCTATTGTTGAACCGCCATAGATGGCATAATCATTGTCAATAGCTGTGCCATCCTGTAAAAAGCCAGTTAAATGCCCCGAAGGTCGTTGAGTGGTTAAGATGAAATCCATTACAGCCTCACCGTCAATCTTGAAATCATAGCCATATATCTTGTGGTAACTGAAGCAACTGGGAGAATTGTACCAACCGCTTCTAATTTCTCCTTCAATAGTACCTCCATACCAATTAAATCTACCATCTTCAGGTGAAGATATACCTTCAACAACATGTCCTCCATGCATTGATGCATCACTTGTATCATCTAAGACGAGAAACTTGCCAATATAGCCCCCGTATATTCCACCGTGGCTATCGTCTTTCAAGTACAGGTTTTCAGTAATAGTCCCCCCTGTCATTATTGCCGTGTCATTGAATACCTGCAAATATGATGGATAGAAATCACCTTCGTCGATATATATTTCCGCTTGGGATAATGACGACAGGACAATTAATGTGAACAAAATGGATAACTGTTTCATTTCCTTCTCCTTCTCAAAAACTGTTGATAATTTCATTGGCCCATAAAAAGAGGGCACTACCCTTGTGCCTATCTGAGGTTCGGCAGAACCCACATAGAACACGCAAGCAGCACCCCATATCGGGGCACTGACTTTCCTGCGTTTCTATGTCTGCCATACTGCCGATTTCAGATAGGACGCTAAAAGCTCAGTGAACTTTCGATATTCAATTGTTAAACGTAATTATAGCATTTGCTGTCCGATAATCAAAGGAAAAACCAAGCCAAACGGTTAAAATATTGCCTTTTACGCGACTATAGACTACAATACCTGCTAAAATCAAGAAAAGTGGGGATTAAGTGAAAGAGGAAATTATGAAAAAGGCAGTAATAGTCTCGTTTTTGTGTTTGTGCTCATCCTGCACGACGCGTTCGGATGTTATGGAAAGCTGGGTGAATGAGCCGATTGACAACCTGATAACCAAGTGGGGTGCACCCGACCAGACCACTGTTTTAAGCGAAGGAAAGCGAGTATTTACTTGGAAAAAGGTTTTTGCAGGCTCCACATGCAGGCAAACATTCATTGTAAATGCCGAAGGCAAAATAGAAAAATGGAACCTTGCCGATTGCTGGGATAGCGAAAGAGGTTATGAAAATTTTCAAAATCTTATTAACCCAAAAACTAAAAAATGAAACTGCTCCGCTCAAAACTGTAAAGATAATATGCCCAGACTCAAAGACAAAAAGCTGAACCGTCTGGGTAACGTTGTAAATAAGTAAATCTGCGTAGCTCGGCGGCACTTGGCTAAGGAATTGAAAGATAGATAAAAATATAATTAGGGAAAGCGGAGTAATTAACCGCTAAGCGGTTTGGGGTTGATGTTGTACACTTGTCCGGCATTAACTCCAGACCGACCCAAAAAGGACAGGTGATTAGTGAACACAATTGAATTATTTAAGCGGCAGCAAATAGCAGAAGAAGTTGCAGGTGCACTGCTTACGAAAGCTAAGCAAAGGGCGAAAGAAGCAGACAAAAAAAGCTCCCACTTGCCAAACGAAACAAGAGCAATTGTAAGAGCTTACAACGGTCTGCTTCTATGGTGCGGTGAGGGGTATCCAGACGAAATACTTTGGTTTTACCAGTACGGCTCAATTCCTTGCCGACAACGTGTATCGATGTTTGACGAAGATGTAAATATTGCGATTATCCTGCTAAAAGATAAATGTAAGGCGGCACTGGCGGCACACGTAGAGGGGTGCTGGCAGAATATCATACAAACAGCCATAAAAACAGATGAAACCCTGTCCAAATTGCGTGAACGTTATAACCACGATGAAGATAATCCCGCTTACGCAAACGATGTTAAATCGGCATTGTTCGACATCAAAACATACGCATCGCAGTTAGGGAACTTATTGTTTGAGGTTGCAAAGCAGCAAGCAAGCGGCGAAAAGGCAGACCTTGCCAAGCAAAAACCAGCAGAAACAGAGCCGGGCCCTGTTGCGCCTAAACGAGGCAAAACATCAGCTATACTGTGGAAGTTATATGAAACAACTTTGGGAGTTATCGTTGATAAGTTACTGGAAAAATTTAGATAAAAGTGGTGCGAAATTTCGCACCCTACAAATAGAAACTCTGGATTCATGCTTTCGCGGGAATGACAGAGAGGGGCAATTCTTTTGTTATAGGCTCTGTGGCTAAACTAAAAATAGAAAGGAAAGTCCATGTTGGTTGAAAGATTTACCGAAAATCCGTTGATAACTCCGTCTGACATTGTACCCAGCCGGGATGATTATGAAGTTGTCGGAGCTTTTAATGCCGGAGCTACAGTCTTTAACGATGAAATCCTTCTTTTATTACGAGTGGCTGAACGGCCGAAAGATAAAGCCGATGATGAGGAACTGGCCCCCATACTCGACCCTCACACCGGCCGAATTAATCCTTTAAGGATAAAGCACGGCGACCCGGACCTGGAGCTCCTGGACTCGCGCGTGTTCAATTATAAAAACAAGATGTACCTTACGAGCATATCGCACCTTCGCTTAGCTCGCAGCAGGGACGGCATCCATTTTGATATCGACCCAACGCCAGCCGTCTTTCCCCAGACAGAATACGAGACCTTCGGCCTGGA
>QNBT01000365.1 GCA_003644205.1 Planctomycetota bacterium
CTTTCCAGTTCGGCAAGTACCGCTTTTTTTGCAACCCCATAGACCTTGTCGTCTATATAAACAGCATCTGTACCCATCATTGTTGCTGCCTGCTTTTTTGTCGCACCGGCAACCTGTTCGCTCCCAAGGCCGTTGTCATCCGCGAGCTTCTTCAACTTTTCATAGATTACATTTGCCATTATGCTTGCTCACTCCACGTACCGTTCTTTGCAATTGTCACCCAATCACCGTTTGCATCCGCAACCAAAGCCAGACTCTCTCCAACCGCATCGGCCCATTTATACTTATCAGGCGTAATCCCGCTATTATCACGAATGGTCGCCGTACCGGGGTCCACTCTCAACTGTTGCGCCGCCTGAACAGCAAATGTAAATACCGTACCCGCAGTAGCCGACGCCGGCAAAGTAAGGGTTATCGTGCCGGTAGCCCCAAGATTTGTATGCACGCTGCCGGATTCGGCCTCGGTGAGTGTGTCATCGCTCGTGTGTGCCTCTATCGTATTGCTTTGTCCTGTTGCCGGCACCGCTATACTGTGATGATCCCTTGCATCGACAATAGAGGTAATATCGCCGCCGCTTGTCGTTACTACAGCCAACCGGACATGCAACCCGCTTGTCATATCAGGAAAAGCGCTGTATTCGGCCGTTACAAGGTTGCCCTCAGAATCCAGATACACATAGATATTTGCCTTATCGTCAGCCAAGGTATTGCCGCTTGACCCGGTATAACTGACAAGGCTCGTCCCAATCCAGAACTTACCGCTCTTAACGCCGATGTCCAGACCGCCTTCATCATACACTCTCAGGTCATTGGCCCGCCTGCTTGAAAGCAGCAGCCTGTAAAGCAGCTTCCTAAACTCAAGGTAATAAGGCGCTTGTCCCGTAGGGATATATTCAACCCCCGTCTCCGCCTCACTTACAATATTCAATAGCTCATTATCACTTGGATATACTTCCGCCATTTCGAACCCCTTGTTACCCTATCAAACAATACTTCACTTGCCATCCTCAACTAATGCAAAGCACAAGCCTGCCTTCGGCCTTATCATAAGAATCAACTTTCAGCCCATGAGCAGGTGTTGCCGGTCGAATTACTGTAATCTCGTTTGTCTCTTGTGCATCACTTTCATTGCCGAAGCGGTCCGTTACCTTCACAGCAAACCGATATTTCCCGGTCTCTAATTCGCTGCTTACCCAGCTAACCTGGTCTGCATCAAACCCGAATTCACCCTCACCGAACAGCCCTATTCCAAAGCCGACCGCCGCCGAGCCTTCATAGCCGAAATCACCTTCTCCAAACGGACCTAAGCCAAATCCGAATTTGTCCTGCCGGCTCGGCCACAGTTGAATATCCTCTTTGCTTGCAGGCTTATCATAATCAATCTCGCCGCTGGCCCCGTCAGAATATACCTGTGCAGTCCCCTCAAGTGGTAACGACATGCTTCTAAACCAACTGATGTTGACCCTTCCTGACTGCGGCCGGGATTGCAACCGGCCGCTAAAGTCAAAATTCGCCTCCGATGCCTCTACTGCATATACCTCAATCCTGACCGCACTATTTGTGTGTAACGGGATTGATACTATCATCTGGCGCTGCTGAACATCTGTCGTAACACCGGCAAGAACACCATTAACATAAATCTGATGAAGTTTATCCTCATGCTCCGACCGCCACTTAATGAGCACACTAAACGGCTCATTGATAGCACCGCCGCCGGCCCTCACACCAGCCGCCAACCCAACCGCCCTAATCCTATCTATCCCGCTACTCACAAGACCCATCAAAATCTTCTCTCCATATTACTGTCATTCCGACCGAAGCAACGCGAAGCGTTGCGAAGCGGAGGAATCTATTTACACAATTATCGCGAAGCGATCCCATATCATCCTGAACGTAGTGAAGAATCTCTGAGTTGCACATACTTAATCTCAATCCCACAACTCGCACCCGAGCCACTGTACTCTATGCTGCCGGCCCTAACTTTCTGGATCCACATATCTTCAAATCGCGCACCTCCCGCTGTCTCCATCGTATGACAAGCTCCATTCTGGCTATCGCAAATTATGTCAACCCTGGCTATGAGAGCCGCTCTGCTCGGCGCCCGCATCACTCCCTTTTGCACAATCTCCCTCGTTCGTCTGCCCAAATCAACTTTGATCGCTCCATCAACACCAGCCGCTGCCCTTTCAATGCTTTCCCGCTGCCAGCTCCCGACAGCCAACTGGGTCTGCTCAAAATCGATAGTCCCGTCCAGCGTCGCCTTCATAACCGTCAAACCTCTGTCCTAATCTCTCACAAGCCGAATGCTTCCACCAATATTTGTTCTTTCGGCGACTCCATCACCGTTTATGTCGAGGCTGAGGCGGCACCTTTCTCTGGCCTTTTCAAATAACCTTTGGTAGTGCAAACTCTTTTGCCCGTAGCTGTCGTCATCTGCTCCCTTGCTGAGTGTCGCATATACCTTTGCAAGAACACCGCACACCGATACTCGTCTTAAAACATCCGTATCCAGAATATCGCTAACTTCATATTCACTGTCGGGATTACCCGGCCTGATACCGAAATACTGGGTTAATTCAAACAGTACCTCATTTGCCTGCGGGCTGAATGTACTTACCCTATACGATACATCAGTAGCCTGACCTACCCAGACAACCGACTCGCTGTCGTCGCTTCTTAATATCGAGATGGTAAGCTCAGTAGCAGAGTCAACCGAGACAATCTCATATGTACTGTCAATCGTCCCGTCTTCGGTCCTGAGGTATATCACGCCGCCGGCACCGACACCTGCCGAAACAAAATCGGCACCGCTCGCAGTAAATGTTGTGCCGCTGACCGCACCGCCTGTGCCCTCACACAACACCTGCCATGCAAAATACAGGTCGCTGAAAAGCACCGCCTCACATCTGAGAATGTCCACATCATTCGAAAACGCTAACATGTCTCTTTCCTTATTTTCTACCAACCAATTGTCATTCTGAGCGAAGCGAAGAATCTCACCCAATAGGCACTTCGGATCCTTCAGCTTCGCCTCAGTATGACAAAAATCCCTAACTGGTACTCAGCCCCCGGATCAAACCATGTGC
>QNBT01000366.1 GCA_003644205.1 Planctomycetota bacterium
AGTTGCCATTGACCCGGAGATGCTCGGTAAGGTCTTTGAGAATCTTCTCGAAGTCAAGGACCGCAAATCAAAAGGCACTTACTACACTCCCCGTGAAATTGTGCATTACATGTGCCAGCAGAGTCTTATAAATTATCTCGATACGGCAATTAACATTGCAAAGAAACCGTTGATACCCGAAAAACAAGTTCAGGACAAATTCTTTGGCCCTAAGGAGGCTCAGCAAAAATCTCTGGCGACAGAGCAATATGAACGTATTGTTCCTAAACAGGATATTGAAGTGTTCGTGAAATACGGCGATACCGGAATCGAAAAGGAAATCATCGCCATTCAGAAGATTGAAAATATTAAAAATGGAAAGCAAAAGACCAGTACCTACAAACTCTCTCTTCCCAAATCAATTCACGACAATGTAAAGAAAATTGACGAAGCCCTTAAAACCATCCGTGTCTGCGATCCTGCCGTAGGTTCGGGAGCCTTCCTTGTTGGGATGATGCACGAAATTGTCAATACCAGAACAGTTCTGTCCGCCTGTCTTGAAAAAGAAAAGGATAGAACGGTTTATGATTTCAAACGCGATGCTATACAAAGCTGCCTCTACGGCGTGGATATTGACCCCGGGGCTGTAGAAATCGCCAAACTTCGTTTGTGGCTTTCTTTGGTGGTTGATGAAGAAGAACGCAAAACGATCAAACCTTTACCGAACCTGGACTACAAAATCGTATGCGGCAATTCCCTTCTTGGTGTTCAGCGAAACCTTGCAAATTGGAAGAATTTCGAAGAGCTTGAAAGGTTAAAACCGCTATTCTTCAACGAAACCAATCCGACAAAGAAGCAACAAATTAAAGCCCAGATAGATGAACTTATTGCTAAGCTTACAAATGGTCATACGGATTTTGATTTTGAAATATTCTTCTCTGAGGTTTTCCACGAAAAGAAAGGCTTTGATATTGTTATAGCTAATCCACCTTATGTCTTCACTCGTGGCGCTGATTTCAACACATCCTTCAAAAAGGATATTGATAGATTGTATTTCTCAAAATTGAAGAAAGGCAAAAAATCAAAGGCAAATCAGTCTGGCAAGATAAACCTTTTTGCCCTGTTTATATTAAAAGGTCTTTTTGAATTGCGAGATAATGGCTTTCTTTGTTACATAGTACCAAATAATATACTCAGAACAACTACTTACAGTACCATCCGAAAATACATACTGGACAACGCCAAAATAACCAATATACTTGATTTGGGAGGTGGAGTTTTTGATAAAGTAACTGCTTCAACTATTGTAATTGCACTCCAAGATTGCAAAATTAATTCAAAAAGGAAGCACAACGAAGTTGAAATAATGCGAAATATAGCAAGTCTTGAGCAAAGACAGTACAACAGTTCGTGCATTAATCAGTCACAATTTGAGTCGAACATAAGCTTTGCTTTTAATATATTCCTTGATAAAAAAGCTCTTCAGTTGTCATGCAAAATTGACGCCGATAAAGATCGGCTGGGAACCTACTGTGATGAAATAATAGAAGGAATCGTTGCTCATAAACAATTCATTAAGACTGAACCTTCTACTAAAACAGTTCCACTAGTCGAGGGTAAATCAATTAAAAAATATTGTATATCCCCACCCACAAAATTCTTGGTTTGGAATAAGTCAAAAATCCATAGACCAAGGCCAGATTATCTTTGGGAATCTGGAAAGAAGATTGTAATTCAGAGGATCAGTGGTGGGTCTAATCCTCTAACCGCAGCACTAGATACGAATAAATATAAAACCTTTGCATCTGTTAATAACCTTCTTTTAAAACAAGAATTCGAGCCGTACTATCAATTCATTCTATCGTTGCTGAATTCACGAGTTTTAAATTGGTATTATGCGAATAACTTTTCGAATAATTCCGAGCTCACAGTAAATATTTCCAAAACATATTTAGAGCAATTACCTATTCCAAAACTCTTAGAATATAATGATGATACAATTTTGCCCCTGACTGAAATTGTAAACCATATCCAAGCCATCACCAAAGACGGCGACTATTTGGACAACCCTGCCAAGCAGGCAAAGGTTATAGAACTGGGAAAGCAAATTGATCAACTCGTTTATGGATTGTATGGGCTAACTGATGAAGAAATAGAAATAGTGGAAGGGATTAAGTGAATGATTTTGACGGACAAACTTGGGTAGCTTTTAGCGATTTGTGTGGCTTAAAAGCTATGTATGAAAAAAATACTGAACAAGCCGCACAAGCCCTTGATAAGTTTTACAATACCGTTTATGACTTACAACACGATGGTAATCCAGTAAACTCCATAGTGGTTTCTGACTGTGCTGTCTTCTGGGAAGATAGGACAAACTGCACAGATGACCTTTCAATACTTCTTGAAAAAGTCAAAAGCCTTCATCAGCTAATGCTTCCAGATTATCTGATTCGTACAACGATTGCTTATGGACATTTCAAATATCAGGGCAGGCTGGAAATGCCACGGATACGAAAAAACATGATTGTCGGCGGGGCATATTTAGATGCATATGCGAATAATGATAAGATCGAACTTGGTTCTATAGTAATTGTTAAGCTACCGGAGAGTACAAACTTCCAAAATCTCTCCCTGAGAAGAGAATGTAAAGTGATGATAAAAACCAATTGTCCCGCTAAAGGTTTTTATGAGTATTTCTGGTCGCTTGGAAATAAAAGCCAGATGAGCGGGTTCTTAGATAGAAGGAAAGAAATTCAGAACGCTATTTTCCAGAAATTGAAGGATTTGTATTCAGAGTATGAAGCAAATTGATCACCACTTCTCGCACATTCTATAATAAAGCGGACTTCTATGATGAGTTTGAAGATGTGTTTTCCCATCCTCGTGCCTGCAAAAGGGTTCAGGAAATCTTGCGAAAGGAGAATATTACTTCCTCACGCATCCTCTTCTCTAGTTGTTTGCCTGCACCTTTGGACGTGGGAGGTGGGAGATACCGGCGGTTATTAGGTATTTGTCTTCGTCTCGTAGACACGAGCTTGAAACCATGTCTTTTTCCCAGACTTGCTATCGCTCTTGAGTTC
>QNBT01000367.1 GCA_003644205.1 Planctomycetota bacterium
AGGACTGCTGATGGTCAAAGGCCCGAATGTTATGTTAGGATACCTGAATATGGAAAAAGAAAGTGCAGAGGTTTTAGAGAATGGCTGGTACAATACCGGTGATATTGCCAGGGTGGACGAGGATGGCTTTTTGACAATCACGGACAGGTTGTCGCGTTTCAGTAAGATTGGTGGAGAAATGGTGCCGCACGTGAGAGTGGAGGAGGTATATCAACGCGCCCTTGATACAACCGAACGGGTGGTAGCGGTTACGAGCTTGCCTCATCCAAAGAAGGGAGAAGAGCTCGTAGTTGTGTATCTGGCCGAAGCAGGAAGCCCCCAAAAACTGCACCAGATTATTGCAAATAGTAATCTGCCGAATATGTGCAAGCCCCGGCCGGACAATTATATTAAGGTCGATTCGATACCGGTGCTCGGCTCGGGAAAGCTTGATATTATGAAGTTGCGAAAAATCGCAGCCGCTGCCAGGAAGGCCTCTGAGGATTAGTGAAGTTGGCTGCAAGTGTTCAATTCCATGATAAGTTTAGCTGAAACATTGGACAAGTTTGAGGAGGACGTGTTGCGCACACCGACGGCGACCATCCGGGGGGCCGGGCGGGCCGTTGTTTCGTTTGGAGAGCCGATTGAGGTTAACAACAGCCGGGACAGAAAGACAGCAGCCCATACCCTTGACTGAAATACTTGAAGACCGGGTACAGACGCTGCTTGATAACATCAGGCCGGCAAACGTTTAGACTCTGAGGCAGCGTAACACAGTCGCGTGCGGCCGGTCACAAAAGTAAGTTATGTTGTAGTTTGTCTCGGGTGTTTGTTGTTATATCTTGGGCGGCTGTTGAGGCCCCTTGCGGAGGTAATAGTTTTTTCGTATTTGCCGAAAATCATCTTGCCGGCTGAAGTTTGATGGACGCTGGTTACGGTGAGCATGATGGTCTGGCCGATTCTATCGCGTGCTTCTTCAACGACAACCATCGTTCCATCGTCAAGGTATCCGACACCCTGCTGAGCATCTTCGCCGGCTCGAATGATTTTGACCTGCATCGGCTCACCGGGCAAAACAAGAGTTTTAAGGGCATTGGCAAGGTAATTGATGTTTATGACATCAACACCTCTTAGTTGTGCGACCTTATTAAGATTGAAATCATTGGTGATGAGTCGGCCGTCGCAGTTTTTCGAGAATGCGACAAGTTTTTGGTCAACACTTGCCCTTGCATCCACGCCGGGCGGGGGAGTGTCGTCGATTTCGACCTCGACTGCAGGGCTGGATTGCAACTTGTTGAGCATATCGAGGCCTCGTCTGCCGCGATTGCGCTTGATTTTGTCGGCAGAGTCTGCTATGAGCTGCAACTCATTCAGGATAAAACGCGGCACAATAAGCGGAGCATCAAATAATTTGGTTTGGGCAATGTCGGCTATCCGACCGTCGATGATTACAGAAGTATCCAGGACGAGGGGCCTTAGCCCCTTGGTCTGGCGTGAGAATTCGACATAAGGTATGACAAAACGCACGTCATCCTTTGTCCGGATGACCAGACTTATTACCAGGTAACAAATGCAAACGCCCATTATCCACTTGGAGACCGTAAGAGCTTCGGATTCCATATGGAAATAAAGGTCGTTTATCATGTCTATGACCGGCGCCATAACCAGGCTGATAAGCATTCCCACCAACAGCCCGAAAAAGACACCCGCTAAGGCATTTAGCGATTTCTTCGGCGTGAGCCAGTCAATCGCTATTACGATAACCGCAACTCCCATACCTACAAAAAGCCTGATATACAGCGGCTTAATATCCGTTTGGTCGGTGGGGGTTATGAAAATACTGACGAACAAAAAGGCGGCAATGATAACAACAAAGAGTGCGCGAATAACATATAACAGCATAACAATACCCTTTCAAATAGTATAATAACATCCAACTCAAAATAACTGTATTATGACAATATAACCTAAATTCTTATATGACACAAGACCGCCAGTGCCCAAAGCAGCTTATCTCGTGGCACGGCCTGTGACCGGTATTTCTCGTTTATCGGTACAAGATGGACGCGACTTTCGGTAGTCCTGATGAGTTTGCACGTAACGCCGATTTGGTCCTGTACTTTTGCAACGGCGACGTGGCCCTGCGCGGCGGGGACGGATGGGCTTAGAATGACGATGTCAGTATCGTTAATGCGGGGGGACATGCTGTCACCATCGATTTGCAGGGCGAATGAATCGCAGAACAGCTCGTAGATTTGACGGCACTCGATAAATTGAACGACGCCGCCGGCTGCGGAATCGTCGGTTTGGGCACTGAGGCGGATGAGATTAGCCGTGCGGGTTTTCAACTCCGTCAGCAACGGTGGTACATGCAGGTCAAGAGCAAGGGTCCCACTGGCAGATGCTGTGATAGCCCTGCCGGTGTATTTTTCGACGAGCTGGTCAAGCTCAACAATAGCGTCTTCCGGTTTAGGCAAATTAGTTTGCTGCCAGAAGTGAAGGAGGCCTGCGGCGGTACGTCCGATAATGGGAATCCATCCCGGACGGTCAGGTTTCGGCAGGAGCGTTTTGGAGGCAAGTTTTTTCTCAACGTGTTTTTTTTCGCTGAGCAATTCTATAAAAGCGGTAATTGCCTCGGCGGATTCGGGGCTTCTTTGCAGTAGCATCTTTAGCTTTGTTGTCAGTTCCATGCTCAGGCCTCCGGCGGCTTGATGGGCCTGGGCTGCCTTATAGCTGCCCGTCAGCAGCCAGTGAATATCCGCACCCGTCAGGTCGCAAATTTTCAACAGAACACTAATGGGAGGAACCCGGTCTTTTTCGTAACGGTTATAGGCAGAGAGCTTTACGCCCAATGTTTCGGCGAAATTAGCTTCGCCTCTGGCGCCGGTAAAGTCCTGGCGAAGCCGGGCAATCCGTTTTATTACGGCTTTTTCGTTGAAATCAAGCATAGGCTTTCGCAAATACTCTTTCTGTTTTTCGCACTGGCAGCCGCGACATCGGCTTATCTTTCTTTTTTGTAAACCTATTAACTCGTTTTTGCAACTATAAACACGAGCACGAAAAAAAGATTTCTTAG
>QNBT01000368.1 GCA_003644205.1 Planctomycetota bacterium
CAGGCTCGACCAAGGCAAATCACCATCGCCTATGGGCCAAAGTACCAAAGTAATAAATGCCGGTGGTTGTTCATTATCCACCAGGAGTTATACGTTTAGACCGCGGCATAATGACGACATATTAAAGACTTAAACCAAAAAGTCAACTATAAAATGTACCAGACACCCCCTTTAATTCTCCGGCCGTAAATTTGCCTATCCTGTCATCATTTCTTATGTTTTAACTGAAGAGGAGGCAGGGAACGTCAAGTGGCTTTGCAACGTAGGAATTATAGGGCACAAACGAGGACAGGAAATGAGCAAGGGAATAACTGCGGTACACGTAACGCATGAGGCAATAGGGAAAATTGGCGGAATAGGAGCGGTATTAGACGGGCTTTTCACAAGCAGGGCCTACACCGATGCTGTTGGCAGGTCAATCCTCATAAGTCCTCTTTTTTCCACCGAAGGTGATGCTTCGAATCGCCTTGGACCGGGAGGAGAGGTTCTTTATTCATCCATCGACGGGATGGTAAAAACCAGCTATTATCCCGCCTTCCGCAAGATAGAAGAATTGTACAACGTCAACATCGTTTACGGACGGCGAACCTTTGTCGATGGGCAGGCCGGGATGAAAAGCAGTCCTGAGGTGATACTGATTGATGTGACGCAAATTGAGAAAAGGCCGGTTAACGAACTTAAGGGCCGGATGTTTAGGGAGTTCGGGATAAGGAGCAACCTTTACGAGCACCTGTGGGAATATGAGCAGTACGTGCGGTTGGCGCCGCCGGCTATAGCTGCTCTTAAGGCGATAGGTGCGGCAGAGCGGGACAGCTCGACAATCATCATTTCTCACGAATTTATGGGGATGCCGACGGCCCTTGCGGCAAAACTGGATTCGACGTGCGATTTCAGGACGGTCTTCTACGCCCACGAAGTAGCTCCCGTAAGACTCATAGTGGAAAAAAACTCCGGCCATGACACCATGTTTTACAACGTAATGAAACAGGCTCGGAAAATGAACCTTAGTGTAAGCGAGGTGTTCGGGGACCAGAGCCACTTTTTCAAATATGCCCTTGTAGATGCCTCAAGATACTGTGACAACATTCTTGCGGTTGGAGACAACATAGTTGAAGAGCTCCGCTTCATGGCGCCGGAGTTTTCGCTTGCCGATATTGACGTGAGCTACAATGGTGTACCTGCATACGAAATCGGCCTGGCCGAGAAGCGCCGGTCGAAAGAAAAATTGCAGCAGTACTGTGAAAACCTGCTCGGTTACAGGCCGGACTTTATATTCACCCACGTTACCCGCCTGGTAATGAGTAAGGGCTTATGGCGGGACCTGCGCGTGCTGGAACATATAGACTCAGAGTTTGCCGCTTTGGGCTCCTCGGCGGTAATGCTGGTGTTAAGTACGGAGATTGGCATCAGGCGCAAACGGGATATATATAATATGGAAGCCACATACAACTGGCCCGTGGCGCACCACGAGGGTATGCCGGACTTGTCCGGAGGTGAAGCGAGCTTTTACACGGGGGTGCAGGAATTTAACGCAAAGAGCCGCAATGTAAAGGTTATCTTTATAAACCAGTTTGGCTTTACACGTGACCGCTGTGGGGCCCGGATGCCGCATGATATGGAGTTTATGGATATTCGTAAAGGCAGTGATGTTGAGTTTGGCCAGAGTATCTATGAGCCGTTCGGTATAGCACAGTTAGAGGCATTGAGCTTCGGCGGGATATGCGTTATATCGAATGTGTGCGGCTGTATGGGTTTTATTAAGGCGGTAACGGATGGAGCACAGACGAGGAACGTGATTGTGGCCGACTACACGAATCTGGGCGATTACAACTGGAGCGACCTTGAGGATTTGCAGCAGATCAATAAGGAGGCCCGCGACCACATCGAACGTAACGTCAGTGAAAAGGTGGCGTTGGAGATTTGTGCCCGCCTGCCCAAGAACGATGACGAAAGCAGCAAGATGCTCCGAAGCGGATTTGAACTGGCAAGGCACATGAGCTGGGAGGTAGTGGCTCAGGATTATGTAGTCAAAGGCCTGGAAAAGGCAATAGACAAAACTCATGACAAACAGGTTCGCCTTCGAGCCTGAGTTATATATAATTTTCTGCGATGCAGAAACATCGGCATGGACCCTCCATCCCGATGTACATTGGGACTGCCGATGACAGGTCGCAGAAGAACACACTCGGCTCCGGGACGATAGGAGGGGATCGTCCCGGAGTTTTTTTATTCACTAAAACCGACCTGCTTGAGGCTGAATTTGTGAATTTCTATTCAGCGGGTTCAGGTTCTTCGGCAGATGCCGGGGCAGGTGTTTCTTCGGCGGGAGCGGGCTTTCTCGTGTTTTCCTCAATCCTGAAAAGTGTTAGCACCAGTTCCATGCCTATTCGCGCGATGATGACCAGAAATATGAACGAAATGGGCGCTGCGATAACATACAACAAGCCGGTGCCGAAACCCTGGCCGAAGGCCTTGACAATCAATATTAGGCCCACCATGGCGGCGATTAAAATGCCGACCGCATACAAAACCTTGATGACCCTCATGGTGATCAGCTCGCTGAACGACAGGTCAAACAGGCAACTCCAAAATCCTTTTTTCTCTTCCATAATTCTTACCTCGCATTGCTCTGTGCCTTTTAGTCACTTTTATACCCGCCGGCCGGTGGTGAGTCAAGTGATTGCAAATTCCTTTTTGCGGGTGTTCATTTGGGCCTTGAGACGTGCGATAATCGATGAGTGCATCTGTGAAACACGAGATTCGGACAGATCCAGCGTGGTGCCTATCTCTTTCATTGTCATTTCTTCATAATAATATAAGACGATGATAAGCCGTTCCGCTCGCGTCAAGCCTTTGGTGAGAAGGCCTTTGAGGTCCCGCTTTTGCGCTTCAACCAAAGGATTCTCGCTTTTTTGGTCCTCGATAATATCTATCTCGCGAATGTCCTTTTCACTCTCGGACTCGGCGAACTTATTGCTTAGGGAAACAAGACCAATGGCGTTTGCGTCTCGTTGAAGTCTGC
>QNBT01000369.1 GCA_003644205.1 Planctomycetota bacterium
AAAATTCTCTACCGACCCATAAATACAGTATTAATTCGTGTATAAAACAAAAGCGGCCTTAAAACATGAGTGCTTCGGCGAAGACGGTGCGAAAGTTCTCATCCCCTGCTGTTTCGACATATTCAATCTTCTTTTTCAACCTGCCACACAATTGCCTGCAACGCATACTGACCAACACCATTTGAGCACCGACAATAGCCGCATTACCGACGAAATGAATCCTGTCGGCTCCCACGTCCGGCAGCAACCCTATCCGCAGCGCGCTTTGGGGACGGATATAATTTCCGAACGCTCCCGCCAGTAAAACCTGCTCAATATCCTTATCTTGTATCCCGGCCTTTTCCTCTAAAACCTTCAGCCCCGCGCGGATTGCACCTTTGGCAAGCTGCATCTCGCGAAGGTCCTTTTGAGTCAGAATTACAGGAGCGTTATCATTGTCCCGATTATCCGCCAATACAAACTCCCACTGCCGGTCGCGTTTGATGAGCCTTTCCGATATGGCTCTTGTCAGGGCTGTCTCGACCTTTTCGGGTTCGACAAATCGGCCCGACCTGTCAACAACTCCCAGATTCAGCAGCATTGCAACGGCGTCGATCAATCCGCTGCCGCATATCGACCGCGGCGTGCAGTTGCCGATTACGTCCAGATGGATGTCGCCGTCGGCCAGAGTCAAGCCCTCGATAGCGCCGGTCATAGCGCAGCTCCCGCAGCTTATCCTGGCCCCTTCAAACGCAGGTCCGGCTGCACAGCTTGTTGCATACATCTTGTCTTTGGTACCCAGGACAAGTTCACTGTTTGTACCGATATCCACCACCAGTGTCATTCGGTCAGCCGTGTCCATTCCCACCGCCAGTGCCGTCGCCACCGTATCCGAACCTACGAAGCTCGCGATATTCTCAACCGTATGAACATTACCGGATGGATTTATGTTCAGATTCAAATGTGCGCCGTCCTGGTCGTGAGCCTCCACTGAATAGGCCTTGTACGGAGCCTGCCCAAGTTGCTCGACCGGGAATTTCAAAAACAGGTGGTTCATTGCCGTATTGCCCACCGCAACCACTTCGCAAATATCCCACGGCGTGATATCAGCTTCTTTGCAAAGTTTGTCAATCAACGCCCCTACTCCCTCTATGATAGCTAGGTTCAGTTCCTCCAATCCATCTTCGGTCTGGGCGTGAGCTATCCTGCTAATGACATCGTCCCCCCATTTCCTCTGCGGATTCACTGCCGATGCCGTTGCCTTGCAACTTCCGTCGGCCAGGTCGATCAGCTTTGCGACTACCGTGGTTGTGCCGATATCAAGGGCCATACCGAACATGCCCGACGCCGGGTCTCTGAACTCCGGAAACTTCTTTCGAATAGCCGGCCCTATCGTGATTCCCCTGTCGATTCCGTGGGCCAGTATCCTTGGCTCGAAGAACCTCGCCTGAGGCGGGATAATTATTTCAAGGTTGCGTTGTACCCGGTGCTGACACGCCAAGACCTTTTGACCGTTCGCTTCAATCTCCACCATGCACTTGCCGCAGGTTCCCATGCCCCCGCAGGGAGTGTTTAAGACAAGACCTGCCCGGCCTGCCGCCTCTAAGATAGTGGCACCGCCGTGTATCATTACTGCGGGCCCGTCGGGCTTAAAGGTTACTCTGTACTCTCTCATCCGTGATTTCCTTACCGGATTCGTAAAACATCTATTTAGTGTCTGTTGCGGAAAGCCAATCCTGCTCTGTCACCCCTGCGAAAGCAGGGGTGGCTTAGAAACCGGATTCGGCGCTTTCGCAGGAATGACGAAATAACGTTTCCGCAACAGGTACTATTTAGCCCCGCCTGTCCCGACGCATCGGGGCGCCTCAAGCGGGGTTTTGACCCGTCAACTGATTTTGTGTCGAACCTTCCAGCGGGCGCGCCTTTTCTTGCTGCCCACCTTCCGCCGGCGTCTTGGCTTTGCCATTCATTTCTCCAAAAACAGTCTCGATTACCCTTAAAAAAACGTTTCAGCCGCGTATGATACGTGGTATAATGAAGAAAAGCAAGACCCTGTTAAGATTTTTTTGCCTAATCTGAGGTGCCCATAATGATTCAGTGTAAGGACTGTGAATTTTACGAGACCGCCCCCGACGGACGAAGGACCTTCAAATGTGACCCCTTCAGCAACATCAAGGAGCCCGAGTGCCTTGCCAAATGGCAGCTTTTGCGCCTGGATGCCCTCCTTGCCGCCCATCGAGGCCTGTTGAGTTGGTATGAGAGGATGGCACCTATGCAGGACAAAATCTTCAAATACGTCCAGCACGAATTGGACGACATCAACGAAGCCGAACGCTGGAAAGTTCCCGACGAGGATGACGACGACCAGGACAAGGACGACTACGTGTAAGTCGCAAATTATTTGACGGCACCGCTTTACATATCTTTTACTCAACAAGTCGTGACAGGGAGAGATTTCTTTAGTTCTAAGGCAAAGGGCCTATAATCCGCCAATGAATGGTGAAATTTGGCAGTCTTTTGCTTGACGAATGCTTATCTTTGTTGTAATACCATTTGGATTTAATATGTGCGCTTGTTGTGATACCATTTACTGCATAACAGCGCTTTACTCACCGCTCACACTCCGGGACACGGTAAAAACTGGATTCGGTGCTTTCGCGGGAATGACAGTGGGGCGCAAGAATTAATTCTAATTGGTATAAGTCAAAGTATAACCGGCGCCGCTCCGTGCGGAGGTACGGTTGGCCTTGTAGTATCCGCCAGCCAAGACGCAGCCGATAAACGTTTGGGATTGCCGGTTATTTTTTGTCGCTGGTGTATTTGCCGTAAAACCAGTTCCATGTCCTTTTGATTCCATCTTCAAAGGAAATGGCAGGTTTCCAGCCGGTTTCGTTGGCCAGCTTTGTGCTGTCGAGTATGTTGACAGGAACATCAAATGGGCGGGCCGGGGCGGTGTTCACCATAACCTTAAAGCCGACCGACTCGGCGAGGGGGCGGATTGCATCTAAAATATCTCTGTTGGTTCTGCCGATGCCGGTACCG
>QNBT01000370.1 GCA_003644205.1 Planctomycetota bacterium
GGCTATGAACGGTCGGATCGCAAGGGACAAAGTTGACTCTGATTTGAGCAAACAGGATTAACTAAAAGGATACAAGGCTAAATGCTCTCGAAAATAACGGTTTCGCCGAGTCCGCATATAAGCGAGTTGCACTCGACGCGCAGCATAATGGGCGATGTGATAATCGCCCTTGTGCCCGCGATGTTCGCCGCATTTATATATTTCAAGATAAGGGCACTTGTCCTCGTCGGCGTGTGTGTTGGGACCTGCGCCCTCAGCGAATGGCTGTGCAATCTCGTTCGCAAGAAGCCTAACTCCTTAGATGATTTAAGCGCGGTTGTAACCGGGATAATCTTAGCCTTTTCCGTACCGCCGGCCCTGCCGTGGTGGGCTGCGGTGATAGGAAGCGCTTTTGCCATCGTGATAGGAAAAATGGTCTTCGGCGGATTAGGCTCGAATATATTCAACCCGGCTATGGCGGGCAGGGCCTTTCTTACGGCGTGCTTCGGCATGCTCATGACGACCTGGACGGTCCCGGCGACTATGGACCCTGCGATGCCGGAAATTGCCGCTACCGGCGCAGGCGCAATAACACAGGCCACCCCCTTGGCCTGGAGCAAGCAGGCGATAAAAAAGAAGGTCGATACAAAAATCGTAACTGCTCAACTCCCCGCGACCCTTGCCGGCGAGACCGGTGGCTGTCTCGGTGAGACAAGCACTATCGCACTTTTGGTAGGGGCGCTTTATCTGGTGCTGAGGCGGACTATAAACGTGAATATACCATTAGCCGTTTTAGCCTCAGCCTTTGTCATTGCCGCGCTGTGCCATCTTATAAATTCTGAGGCATACATGCCGCCGTGGCTGCACCTTACCACGGGCGGCATGCTCCTTGGTGCATTTTTCATTGCCACAGACCCGGTAACAGCGCCTTTGAGCACAAGGGGGATGTGGCTCTTCGGCGTAGGTGTGGGCGGGCTTATAATGCTGATTCGAATAGTCGGCGAATATCCCGAGGGCGTGATGTACGCGGTCCTGATTATGAACGCCGTTACGCCACTGATAGACCGCTTCTGTAAGCTCACCCCGGCAGGAGGTGTGCCGAATGCTTAAGAACATTAAATATTTCGCCGAGCAAAGCTGGCTGCTGATTGTGGCGTCTTTCGTTTTCGGGCTGCTCCTGGCTGTAACAAACTATGCCTGGGGCCCGATAATTATTCAAAATGAGATAGAGAAATTCAACCGCCTTGCACGTGACCTGCTGACAGAGGCTGCGAGTTTCGAAACAGTCGCCGAGGGTGTCGAGGTGGACATCGGTAGGGGCAAAAAGATAAAGACCGACATCAAAAAAGGCGCCTCTGCAGAAGGCGAATGTGTCGGCTGGGCGTTTATCTGTGAAGGTTCGGGCTTTGCCGACAAAATCAAGCTGGTCTTAACCGTTGACGCCGCATTTGAGAAATTAGCCGGCTTCGGTGTGCTTGCCAGCAATGAGACGCCGGGATTCGGTGATAAAATCAAGAACGATTACTACCGTAACCAGTTCGTTGGGGCACCTGCGGCGCAACTTGTGCTCTCAAAAACCGGCGACGACAAAAAAATAGACAACGAAATTGTAGCTATCACAGGTGCCACCGTCAGCAGTGAGGCCGTGGTCAAAATACTGAACAACTATATCAAGCAGATTAAGACCCATCTGCAAACCAAAGGATTGTTGAATAATGGCGAGTAACGATTCTGCAAATGTTTCTTTCGCCCAAACTTTCGTTACCGGAATCTGGAACGAAAATCCGGTACTTCGGCTGCTTTTGGGGATGTGCCCGACCTTAGCGGTAACCGCAGCGGTAAAGCCTGCCCTTACGATGGGCCTTAGCGTGATATTCGTCCTTTTGTGCTCCAACATCGTCGTCAGCCTGATGCGGAACCTGTTAAAGCCGCACCTGCGCATCTTGATGTTCACCTTGACAATAGCGACTTTTGTTACAATTGCCGACCTGTTCTTAAAGGCCTTTTCCCCGGTGATGAGTGAGACATTAGGCCCGTACGTCCCCCTGATTATCGTCAACTGCATAATAATCTGTCGCGCCGAGGCCTGCGCCAGCAAGAACACCTTAGCTGTCAGCATTGTGGATGCGTTGGGCATGGGGATAGGATTCACGCTAACGCTATGCGTGCTGGCCGGGATAAGGGAGCTTTTAGCAACAGGCAGGATTTTTGAGATTCAGGTCATGCCCGGAGCGTTCGTCCCCTGGGCGGCGATGGGGATGCCGGTCGGAGCATTCATCACTTTAGGCCTGCTTTTGGGGGCGGTGAATTTGGTTACTAAGAAAAATTCTTGAGGGCTTTTTAGATGGATACCCTGCAGATACTACTGATGGGTTTCATATCGGTCGTGATAGTGAACAACCTCGTGTTCACGAAGTTCTTAGGTATATGCCCGTATCTTGGCGTATCAGGGCGTATCGATATGGCCTTCGGGATGGGCTGTGCGGTAACGTTTGTGGTAACGCTGAGCGGCACACTGACCTGGCTGATTGACCATTTGATCCTCATGCACTTCGGCCTTGAGGTAACACGTTATGTGTGTTTCATCCTCGTCATCGCCGGCGCCGTGCAGTTGGTGGAGATGTATATAAGGAAATTCTTTCCCGCTCTTTATGACAGCTTCGGCATATTTTTACCGCTGATAACCACAAACTGCGCGATTTTGGGGCTGTGTCTGTTTATAAACCTTTGGGGCATAGATAATCTTCTCGAAGCAGTCGTCTTAAGTTTCGGCGCAGGAATCGGCTTTACATTAGCTATCTGTATAATGGCAGGGATTCGGGAGAACCTGAACCTCGCCGATGTGCCCGACTGCCTCAAGGGAGCGCCCATAACGCTTATAACAGCAGGGCTTTTGACCCTGGCCTTTATGGGTTTTGCAGGAATGATTAGATAACCTGTTGCCGTAAGCAACAGATTTTATTCAGCCCTGTGTTTTACGCGGGGTTTTGGCTACAGAATAAGTAATGAATAGTATTTAGTATGGTTTTGGCA